>JAGTAM010000292.1 GCA_023422485.1 Pseudomonadota bacterium
TGCACGAAAAAAGGGCCGCTCTCGCGGGCGGCCCTGGCTGCGACCGGTCTATGGGTCGAGCGTCATGGGTTGAGCAACAGGCTCGTGGCGCCGAACACGGCGGTCGCGATTCCGACCGCGAGCGCGCCGATCATGCCGTAAGAAAACGCCTTCATCATCCTTCAATCCGTTTGCCCGTGGCCGACCGGATGCCGGTTCGGCGACGAAGTCCGCATCCAGTCAGTGCAGGGGCGTGGCACTGGATCCGATCCGGCAGGATCAGCAGCGGTTGCCGCCGGCGGTCTGGCCGTACTGCTTGACCGGAAAGTTCTGCTGGTTGGCGTTGCCTTCGGCCGCAGAATTCATCGGGCATGCGGCGTAGAACGGGCTGTCATACGCGCCGAGCGGAGCCGACCAGCCGGACACCACCGGAGCTGGGTACCCATGGGCATGAGGGAGGGCCATGGCAGAGGTGAGCGGAGCGACACCGAGAACAAGTCCAGCAACGGCAGCAGCGATGCGGTTTTTCATCAATTTCTCCAATCCGAATATCAGTTGAGCCAAGCCATCCCGGCTCGTTTTTCTTCGATGAACTGAATATGGGAAGCGCTTGCCTGGCGTGCCGTGCCTTGGCGCACCCGCTGATAGGGAACCAAAACGCTGTAGCGTCCGCGACCCCGGTCATGGGCGCGAGAGCCGCACCGTTCGCCCCGTATCCCTCGGGAGCTTGATCCTGCGCCGGATCGCGGATCGTATCGGTACGGGTGCCGGCGAAAGCCGGGCGCCGCGGCGCGGATGCGGCATCACGCCCTGACAGGCGCGCGCCTGGAGCGCTTTTCGGGCTGTTGGTTAAAACGCAACCTTTCAGTGGTTCGATCGGTCCGGTTGAGGGGTCCGCAATCCTGCCGGACGCCGCGTCGAGCGGCTCGGGCGGGTGGCGTGCGCGGCGCCCCGCGAGAGTTCGAGTTCGCCGATGTCCTCCACGACAGCCGCGCTGACGGGCGCGACGGCCTCCGCGTCGCCGTCGCGTTGGGCCGCGGGCGCCTGGGGCCGCGTCCCGGCCCTGCGCGTCATTCAGGGGCTGGCGACCCTCCTCCACGCCGCCTTCATCTTCTTCGCCTGCTTCGCCTTCTCGGATGCCTCGCCCTACGACCTCGTGGCGATCCCGACGATCGTGCTGTGGCTGGCGCTCGGCATCCGCCTGCACCGCGGGGCGATGCCCCTCGTGCTCCTTCTGCTCGTCTACCTCGCGAGTATCGGGATCGCGTTGCTGCCCTACCTCAACGAACCGCTCTCGGTGACGTGGACGGTGCAGCTCGCCTACCTGATCGTGACCTGCCTCTTCTTCGCGATGCTCTATGCCGACGACACGCGGGCGCGCATCGAGGTCGCGCTCAAGGCCTATACGGCGAGTTGCGTGCTCTCGGCGGCGCTGGGCATCATCGGCTACCTGCAACTCCTCGGCATCGAGGACCTGTTCTACAAGTACGGCCGGGCCTCGGGCACCTTCCAGGACCCGAACGTGTTCGGCTCCTTCCTGACGCTCGGCGCGCTCTACCTGATCCACGGCCTCCTCTCGGGCTCGACCCGGTGGCCGCTCCTGTCGCTGGCGAGCCTCGTCGTCGTGATGGCGGGCATCTTCCTGTCGTTCTCCCGCGGCTCCTGGGGCGGCACGGTGATCGCGGTCGTCGTGATGATCGGGGCGCTCTACGTGACGAGCCGCTCGCGGGCCCTGCGGCGGCGGATCGTCACCCTCGGCCTCGTCACCGTCGGATTCGGGGCGGTCGCCCTCGCGGGGCTCCTCTCGATCGACAGCGTCGCCCAGACCTTCCAGACCCGCGCCGCGGTCACGCAGGATTACGACGAGGGCGAGACCGGCCGCTTCGGAAACCAGATCCGCGGCATGGGGATGATGCTGGAGGAGCCGCTCGGCCTCGGCCCGCTGCGTTGGCGCCAGATTTTCAACCTGGAGCCGCACAACTCCTACATCGGCAGTTTCGCCAACGGCGGATGGCTCGCGGGCGCCACCATCATCGCCCTCGTGGCGGCAACCTGCTTCGTCGGCTTCCGGCTGATGCTGCGCCCCTCGCCCTACCGGGCCTACGCGCAGATCGTGTTCCCGGCGCTGCTGATGTTCTTCGTCCAGGCGATGCAGATCGACGTGGAGAAGTGGCGGCACGTCTACATGATGCTCGGAATGGTCTGGGCATTGGAGGCAGCCCGCCTGCGCGGGGCGAATCCACCCTTGACCCTCCCCCTGCCGCGGCGCATCGAAGGACATCCGAGCGTTGCATCGCGGGCCGGGACGGGCGGCACGGGCGGGGCTATGGTCGGAGGCGGATACGCGGCGTTCGGAACGAAGGTGAGTCCGTGACCACGGGATCGGCGAGCGAGGCCGAGCGCCTCGCAGCCCTGCACGCCCTGCGCATTCTGGACAGTGATCCGGAGGCGCAGTTCGATGCGGTGTGCCGGACGGCGCAGCGCCTGTTCGGCGTTGCGGTGGCCTACATCTCCCTGGTCGATGCCGAGCGGCAATGGCTGAAGGCCTGCGCTGGCACCATGCCGATCCAGACGCCGCGCAAGGACTCCTTCTGCGACCGGACGATCGAGCAGGATGCGCTGCTCGTCGTATCCGACGCCCGCCGCGACCCGCGCTTCTCCGCACTCGGGATCGTTACCGGCCCACCGCACGTCGTGTTCTACGCGGGCGCCCCGCTGACCCTGCGGCCGGGCGTGCGGCTCGGCTCCCTCTGCCTCATCGATCCGCAACCGCGCGACTTCACGCCGGACGACGCGGCGGCCCTGCGCGACCTCGCCGAGATCGTGACCGCGCAGATGCGGCTGCGGCGCGACAACCTCGCCTTCGCCAGCGAGCGGGCGCTGCGCCAGATCCACGAGAGCACCATCCGCGCCCAGGGCGCGGAGATCGAGCGGCGGGCGAGCGCCAACTCCCTCCTCACCATGGCCGAGCAGATCGCCCAGGTGGGCCACTGGCGCATCAACTTCGCCAATGGCCACCCGATCTACTCGGAGAGCCTCCTGCGCATCGCCGGCCTCGACCCGGCTGCGCCCGCGGGTCGGCATCCCGGGCTCGCCCAGTTGTGCCATCCCGCCGATCGGGGGCGCGTCGAGGCCGTCATCGCCGCGGCGATCGCCGGCTGCCAGGATTTCGAGTTCGAGGCGCGGTTCGCGCGGCCCGATGGAACGGTCCGCGACGTGATGGTGCGGGGCACCTGCAAGACCGACGAGGTGGGCCGGACGATCGGGCTGTTCGGCATCCTGATGGATGTGACCGACCAGGTGCGGATCCAGGCGGAGATGCGGCGCAGCGAGATGCGCTACCGCAGCCTCGCGGATGCCCTGCCGCTGCTCGTCTGGACCATCGATCCGGACAGCGGCGAATCGACCTACGTGAACGCGCGTTTCGAGGATTATTACGGACCGATCGGCGCGGCGCGGGAGCAGCGGCTGTCCCGCAACCACCCCGACGATGCCGGGGCCATGGAGGCGGCGTGGCAGGCGGCCCAAGCCAGCGGGACGGGCTATGACGGACAGTGGCGCCTGAAGGCGCGGGACGGCTCCTATCGCTGGCACAAACTGTCGATCACCCCGATCCGCAGCGCGGCCGAGCCGGCCAAGGTGGCCGAGTGGATCGGCACCGCCCTCGACATCGACGAGATCGTCTCCGCGCGGCTCGCCGTGGAGGATACGAGCCGCCTGCTCGGCATCGCCCTCGAAGGCGCGGAGGCCGGAACCTTCGACTGGAACCTGCGCACCGGCATCACCGTGC
>JAGTAM010000343.1 GCA_023422485.1 Pseudomonadota bacterium
CTCTGGTGTTAGGCCGATGATCATTGCATCCGCTATTCAAACTTCAGCCCAGCTAGTCGGTTTGCCGGATATCGCTCACGTCACGTTTGATACGCGGCGGCTTGAGGTGCAGGGCTTCTTCACTCACGCTACAGAACCGGAGTACCGAGTGTCTGCGTACTGTCTATTCTCCGCATGCGTGGGATTTCGTGTGCTTGATGAGGGTGATCTTCTGGAGTTTTGGGACTTGGGTGCAAGACCCAGCGGATGGCTCTGGCGAATCGAAGCAGGCGGTTGGCTAGAACAGGAAATGAAGAGGGACGGATTTTCCACTTCAAGATCAAATGGCCCTAACTGGCCGGCTCCGAAGGAGTTTCTTGTCGTCGGGGAGGAGTATTGCGTGAGTGTTCTTTCGCACCGAGAGCCGGTAGTGTGGGTGGCCGAGCCCTTCACTGGCGTATCGGCCTAACAATGCGTTCAAGCCGACACCGCTTCGTTCCGCCAAGCACATGGCAGGTCAAGCTTGCCATGCGCTTGGCTCCACTACGCGGCGCGGCTTAACTTAGGCGTTAGGGCTCATGGACGCTTCATCGCTTGCCAAGAATCTTCTTCCTCAGCCTGCTTTATCCTTTGGCGTGGGAGGCATTGAGTTCTTCCCCCTTGCTGCTATAGCGGCGGAGCAAGCTGGGTATGAAGGCCCTGATTGGAGTCAGAGTTGGCTTGTTCTCGGCCGTGAAACTTCATGTGGTGACCCGATTTTCATTGATCACTCGCATACGCCATTGCCTGTGTACACCGCCATGCATGGCATGGGCTCTTGGGATCCGTCGCTTGTTGCCAGCTCCTGGTCTCAGTTCTTAGCTGCGCTAGAGTTTGTTCGTCCCTACACCACAGGCAGAGAGCATCCGGCAGGGCTGGAACGAAATCCCCCTTCTGCCGCTGACTGGTCTACGCTCCAGGACGGGCTGGCCAGTATCCTTGGTTCCCCGGTTCCAGATTTCTGGGGCGTGCTGCTTGCACCGGGTGAGCCCTAACAATGCGTTCAAGCCGAATCCGCTTCGTTACGCAAAACACATGGCAGATACAGCTTGCCATGTGTTTCGCTCCACTACGCTGCTCGGCTTAACTTAGGTGTTAGGCCCCACAACCCGTTCAACCCGAGCTGGGAAGATCAATGGCTTGCCTTGAAACGTTTGCGTCACTTCGGGTCTTCTCAGGCTCGGTCCATCCTGATGAAATCAGTGCAACTCTAGCGATTGAGCCAACGTTGAGTCGCCCGATCGATCCCAGCTCCAAGTATCGTCATAGGCGCGAGCACCATTATTGGGACTGGGAGAGCCGATCCGCTGAACAATCAATCGATAATTTGGCTCACGTCAACGCCGTACTTGACTCACTGCAAGGCAAGGACGCAGCGCTTGATCGCCTGAGAGAACTCGGCTGTGAAATAGATATTTGCTGTTACTGGATCTCTTCAGGGCAAGGCGGACCGTCACTGGATCTTCCCACCCTTGATAAGCTGACCCGTCTTAAGCTGCCCATCTGGTGGGACATCTACTTTGGCAACGTAGAGGACTATGAGAACTCTGCATCTAAGTCCTCAGGTGGGGCCTAACAATGCGTTCAAGCCGACACCGCTTCGTTACGCAAAACATATGGCAGGTACAGCTTGCCATATGGTTTGCTCCACTACGCGGCGCGGCTTAACTTAGGCGTTAGGGCGCATATGCGAGCGAACCTGTATCTGACAGTCCTTTGTCTGGCCGCGTTGGCCGGCTGTGCTTCCACTCCCGCTCCCGGGGACGTCTATCGCGGCGAATACTTTTACAACTTCGAGACGGCTGCTTTCACGCCTGAAGGCAGCTCGGAGCGGTGGTGCGTCAACTCTGCCAAGCTCAAAGACGCTGAGGTTCCGGCTACTGGTTCTCCTGGTGGCCCTTGGGGAACCGCCGACATAGTTGTAAGAGGTGTACTCAGCCCAGAGGGGAACTACTGCAATCTCGGAGCGTATAAACGCTTCCTTGAGATCACGGAGATCATTAGCATCAGCAACAAGCGTAGGGTCACGCCGTGAGTGCGCGCCCTAACAATTCATTCAAGCCGACGCCGCTTCGCGGTGCGGCTTAATTCAGGCGTTAGGCCGCATGTGTTGGGCCGCAGTACCACCAAAAAAAAGCAGCGGTACTGAGTACCGCCTCGATTCTGCCTGATAACGCAGGGCTCGCTTCTTTGGGATCAACGTCTGTTGTGTCGTAGCTCGTTGATTCTATGCACTTTTCATGCTTGACGGCGCTCGCTACAGCGGCGAGGATCTTCATTACCGCCCCAAAAGTGGGGTCTACTTGGCGTTAGGCCTTGTTTCCCGCACTGTTGTTGCGGGGTTCCAGGCAACCTGTTGCGCCGCGCTCATCCGCAGCGTTTCCACCTCGCACGCGCGGTGCGGGTATCGGCAGTCAGCCCTGCAGCACCTCGGCTTCGGACAGGCGCGACTCTTCGCAAGATTCGACCCTTCCGGGTCGGCTTCGGACAGTGCGCGGCGAGAGTTCTTGGCCGCGCGCATGGGGCGTTTCGGCAGCACCAAGCACGGCGCTTGTTGTACTGTTCGCCTCAGGGGTTGGGCTGCCGCACGTCGGGCGCAGGTGCCAGGGAACGGCGGCCTAACG
>JAGTAM010000446.1 GCA_023422485.1 Pseudomonadota bacterium
GACCGCCTCGCCGGCCCGGAAGGTGGTGCCGCCGTCGCGTCCGGCATTGTCGCTGTAGGCAACGCCCTGGCCGCCGGTGTCGAAGTTCGAGGCGTCCACCGTCAGCAAACCGTTCGTGAAGGTCGGCGCCGTCCCGCCGAAGGGCTGCTGAAGGCCGCCCGGCAGCGCCGCCACCGCGACCGCCAGCGGTGTGGACACGCTCGCCGCACCGTCCGAGGCCGTGACCTGCAGGGTCAGCGAACCGGCGGTCAGCGGCGTGCCGCTGATGACCCGGGTCGCCGCATTGAAGCTCAGGCCCGCCGGCAGTCCCGTGACGGTGTAGGCGAGGGGATCGCCATCCACGTCCACGAACGTGCCCGCCGGAATGGTGTAGCTGAAGAACTGGCCCTGCGTGGCGCTCGCGCCCGCAAGCGTCTGCGCCACGGTCGGTGCCACATTGGCGCGATCGATCGTGAAGGTGTCGAGGTCGAAGGCGCCGCCGCCGAAGCTGAGGCGGACCGTCTGGACACCCGCCGCCAGGCTGACCTGGACGGGGGCGGTGGCGGTGAACGAGGTGTAGTTGTTGGTGTCCACCACATTGGCCGACGCGGCCGTCACGTAGGTCGAGCCGTTCTGCTCGAACGAAGCGGTGATGGTGCGTCCCGGATCGGGGGAGGCGGCGGCGAAGGTCAGCGAGTGGACGCCGGCCCGCGCCACGTTGATCGTGTACTCGATCCACTCGCCGGCCGCGATGTAGCCCACGGCGAGGTTGTTGCCGACAATGTCGACGCCCTCGTTGCGGCCCGCGGTGCCCCCCTCGTCGTTCGCCGTCGTGTCGTTGTACGCCACCCCCTGTCCGCCGAGGTCGAAGCGCGTGGCGTCGATCACAACGGGGGCGGCCCCGATCTGCGGCGCGGTGCCGCCGAACGGCGTCTGGGCGGTGTTCGTCGTGTCGAAGAAGTTGACGAGACCGTCACCATCCGTGTCGCGCTGCAGCGCGTCGTTGATACGGTCGCCATTCGCATCGTTCGTGCTCGTCAAGACATGCGGCTTGACGTTCTTGATGACGAACATGTGGTCGTTGTAGTCGTAGTTTCCGGCGCCCGGGTAGTCTTGGATGCCGATATACGTCCCCGCGATCACGGCTCCATTGGCGTCGCGTGCCTCGAAGAAGCGGATCAGGTGGCCCTGATCGTCGCCGACGAGCTGGCCGAACTGGGGATCGATGCGGTTGGCGACCGGATCGGTCCAGGACGAGTAGGTCGGCCGGCCATCGACGGAGATGTAGAGGCCGAACGGCGTGCTCTGGTTGATGGTCCCGCGCGCCACGCTCGCGCCCGCGCCCGCACCGGTCACCAACTGGTCGGGCAGCACGGTCTGGCCCTGCTGATCGTCGTTGGCGAACAGGTTGGTGACCTGGGACGAGGCAAGGCCGTGGAAGCCGAGCCGCGCCACGTTGCCCTGGTTGAGGAAGGCCGCGACCTGGATGACCTCGACCGCCTTCGTCGCGTCGAGCCGCTCCAGGTAGGGCATCAGCACCTCGTTGCCGACGGTCTCGACGCGACCGCCGTTCGCGAGATCGCCCTGGGCCATGTCCGTGCTGTAGCCGAGGGCCTTGACGATCTGGGCGACCGTCGGCTCCGAATTGTTCTCCGAGAACTCCTGAGCGAGGCCGGCGAGCGCGATCACCTTCTCGCCCTGGACGAAGTCGTTCGACCGGATCGTCAGGGTCGACTCGGTCAAGTCCGCGCCGGCGGACGTGCCGTTATGCGTCCCGACGAAGCGGACCGTGACGTTCGCGCTCGCACCGGCCGCGATCGAGGCCGGGGGCGTGCCGACGATCTCGAACGCGGCGCTGCCGGTCGTCACGCTGTCGATGGTGAGCGCCGCGGAGCCGTCGTTCCGGATGGTGAACGTCGCCTCGTTGCGGAAGGCCTGCGAGGCGTTGGCCGGCGAGTCGATGTTGGTGAAGACGAGGCGATCCCCGGCCGCCGCATCGTCGAGCCCGCTCACCACCATCTGCTGGCCGAAGCCGACCGGCGTCACGCCCTCGATGACGAACAGGTTGTCGTTATAGTCGTAGTTGATGCCGGTATAGTCCATGACCCCGAGATAGACGTTCGGGATCACCTTCCCCTGCGCGTCGAGCGCCTGGAACATCTTCACCGTGTGGCCCTGCTGCGCGCCGGGCACTTCGACATTGCCGCGTGGATTGAGCCGCGGGTCGGTCGACAATCCGGCGACCGAGATGCCGAAGATGTCGTTGCCGGCCCAGCTGTCGGGGATGGCCACCCGGTCGAAGGTGCGGGTCGCGAAGGCCGTGTCGTTGCCGGCATTCGGCAGCAGGCGCTGGTTGTCCGTTCCCTCGTGGTTCCAGAACTGGAGGTTGGCTCCCTTGTTGCCGGGGTTGTGGATGTGCAGCGTCGCGCCGCCGGTGCCGTGGAAGGCGGCGATCTGTGTAACCTTGGCCTGCGTGACCCCGTCCGCGATGCGCCAGTAGGGCGACAGCACCTCGGTCTCGTCGGTCTTGGCGAAGACGTCGTTGGTGCTGAGCACCGAGTTCTCGCCGCCGCCGCGCAGGGTGAGGCCCTCGATCACGTTGCCGAAGCCGAAGATCTTCCAGATCTCGTTGACGTTCGGCTCCTGCCCGCCCTCGTCCCGCGCCTGCCAGAAGCCCGCGAGGTCGATCGTGGTGACCGGTGTGTCGGCATCGTTGGTGATGAGCTTCAGCGCGCCGGTGAAGACCGTCGAGGTCGCGTCGATGTTGCTGGTCGGCGGGGTGTAGGCGGCCCGGTTGAACAGCAC
>JAGTAM010000523.1 GCA_023422485.1 Pseudomonadota bacterium
TGTCGGGGGCGGAAGCCGAGGCGCAGATCCGCGCCGCCTTCTCGGGCGATGCCAGCGTGTTCCTGGTGGAACCGCGCCGGGCCGGCGAGACCGCGGCCCTGCGGCTCCAGGCGATCACCCGCAGCGCCGCCTGCAAGGCGACGAGCGAACCGATGATTGTGCCGATCCGCGTCGGGTCCGGCGTCGCCGACATCGACGCGGTGATGGAGGGCGCGGTGAAGGCCTTCGCGGGGGCCGCGCCGAATGCGGGCGCCGTCGAGGTCTGCCCCTTCGTGGCCGAGGGCGGCCACTCGACCTGCGCCGGCGCGCTCACCGACCGCCTCGTCATTGCGCTGGACGCCGAGGCCCGCTCGGCCAACCGCATCCTGAAGGGCGCGCGCCTCGACGTGCGCCGCACGCCGCCCGGCACCGCCTGCGCCGGCGCGGTCACGGCGCGCGGACGCTTCCTCACTGATCAGAACCGGCAATCCTTCATGGAGCTGGAGTTCCAGCGCGACGGCGCGGTGCTGGCCCCGACCGGGCGGCGGCGCATCGGGATCGAGGGGCTCGGCTGCGATCCGACACCGCGGCCTTTCCTCGATCATCTGGCGGCCACCGCCCGCACCGATGCCGGGCGCCTCACGGTGGCTGCCACCGCCACGCCGTTCTCGGCCGGGCAGCGCCTGGAGATGCGCATCGAGGCCCGCGCCCGTCAGACCCTCTATTGCTGGGTGGTGGCGCCCGACGAGACCGCCTTCGTCGCCCTGCCGGTGCGCGGCAACGCCGCCTCGGCGGCCCCGCTCAAACCCGGCGACACCCGCCGCTACCCGCGCGGCTACGGCCTCGACGAGATCGTGGCGGGCGAGCCGTTCGAGAACCTGTTCGCCTGCTTCGGCGTCGAGGGCGGCCTGCCGCCGGAGCTCGCCGCGCGCTGGCTCGCGTCGGCACCGGGCGCGGATGGCGAGGCGAAACTGCTCCAGCCGCCCGACGTGCTCGATCTCCTCGACAAGATCCGGGCAACGCCCGGCGTGACCGAGGCCACCGCGCGGATCGTGGTGCGATGACGCGGCTTCGGGCGACGGGGACGAGAGCCGGCATGGCGGATGACGCGAAGACGCGGCGGCCCATGGGAGCGGGGCTGCCGCATCGCGTCTCCCGACGAGTCCGAGACCACCTGTCAGGGCGATGCCGCGGGCTGGCGCTGGCCTGTTTCCTCACCGTCGCGGCCTGCTCGCCGGCCCCGAGCTGCGACCTCGAAGCCCTCCGGCACTATCCGATGACCAAGGCGCTCGAGAACCGGGCGGTGCCGCTGCGCATGCCCGATCTGTTCTTCACGTCCGACAAGCGCCCGGACTTCGACCGCTTTTCCCTGGACGCGGCCGGCGCGGCCGAGATGCGGGCGGCCCTCGCGCGGGGACTGGCGACCTTCAAGCCGGCGGAGCGGCCCGTGCTGATGCTGGCCGCGCTCGATCACTGGACCAGCGGCGCGACCGATCTGAAGGGCTTCCTCGTCCTCTCCAACAGCGCCTTCCTCGAAGACGCTCTCCAGGCCCTCGACGCCGAGGGACTTCCCGCGCACGCCGCGCTGCTGCGCGAGGGCGCGGCCCTGTTCGGCCCGGATTACGGCGGCACCCAGGCCCGGCGATACGCCCGCTGGAGCGACGGCCACGGCGAGATCCGCGACGCGGTGCTCGACGCCGCCCTCGACCGCCTGTCGGAGCGCTTCCGCGCATTGCCGCGGCTCCTCGACGAGGCCGTGGCGCGGATCGCCCGCTCGCCCGAACTCGCGGCGCTCTACGAGCCGCTGCGCTCCGGCGCGGACGACGACGACCGCCTCGCCTATCTTACCGGCGGGCTCTGGACGTGCCTGAACCACTACGACGCGCCCGCTTCGGTCGCGGCCCGCCTCGCCGCCCTGCCGCCCGCCCATGCGCGGATCATCGCGGTGCGCATCTTCGAGGCGGAGATGCTGAACGGCTCGGTGCATCAAGCCTTCTTCAATTCCTCCGGCGTGCTCGCGCCCGACGTGGTCGAGGCGTTGAAGGCGATGAACCTGCCCAGGCACGCCGCCGCGGTCGAGCGCGGGATCGCGATGTTCCCCGCGCCCTATCCCCGGGACACCGCGAAGCGCCGGACCTTCATGGGAGCGCAGAACGACGCCTTCGACACCCGGCTCGGCGATCTGACGGCGGAGGTGGATGACGGGGCGATGCACGAGGCGATGATCGCCACCGCGCGCGCGGCCGACATCCTGCCGAAGTGACGCGGCGATCCGCAGCCGCCTGCACCGCGTTCGGAAGCCGCTGCAGCCCGTGTGGTCGTGGCGATGCGGTCCGTGATTCTGCACGGATGAGCCCGGATCGCGCTCTGGCCGACCCATGCCGCGGGTGTGCCGCGCCGTGCGCGGCGCCGGAGGGTGACGGATGGCCGGGCTCGGGCTAACCATACGGCGAATCGAGAAATCGCAAGGGGTTGCGCGGCGCCCCGGCAACGGGAGGCGCATGACCGGCGGATACGACGAGCGCTGCGCGGCCGATCTGGCCGCCGTCTGCGACGGCCGCGACCTCTCCCGCGAGGACCGCGCCTGGCTCGCCCGCGTCGTCACCGGGGCCGTGCGCCCGAACCGTGACAAGCCGCTCTGGGACCTCGCCCATGCTCTCGCCGCCCTGGCCCGTGCGACGGGCGCGGTCAGCGGGCGCGACCTCGTCACCCTGGCGCTCGATCCCGGCCTTGCCACCGTCTCGGCCGTGACCGCACGCTTCTCCGGAAGCGTCGCCGCCGACGCCCGCGGCCCCGTGCTCGGCGAGGCCTGGGGCACGAGCTGGGCCGGCCTCGCGCGGTTGCTGGCGCTCGCCGAATTCGTTCTGACGGCGGAGGATCTGGCACAGTTTTCCGCGGTTACCGGCTGGCTCGACGAGTTGGCCACTGCGCCCGATGCGGAGGGTGCGGCCTTCCTCGCCAAGCGCCTCGCCCGGCATCTGACCGCCTACCGCAACGCCCATCTGCCGCTGGCACCGCTGGAGCGCCGCTTCCGCGCGATCCTCGGCTTCCTGGCCGGGCGCAAGGCCTTCACCGACGACGACATCCTCGCCTTCTGGCGCAGCGAGATGGAGGCGGGCGAGCGGCCGGGCTTCCGCACGGTCGCCGAGCATTTCGTGACCTTCGAGGCGGGGGCGCATCTCGTCGGCGGCCTGGATGGGCTGTCGGCTCCCGTCTCCCTCGACGCGCATGCGGGCTGGGAAGAGCGGATCGACGCCGCGCTCGGCGACCTCGCCGCCTCCGAGCCGGCCGAGACCCTGGCAGCCCTGCTCGCCGACTGGCCGGAGGGTCCGAAGATCCTGACCGGCGCCGAGCGCGAGGACCTCAACGACTTCCTGCGCCTGGAGCCGTTCCACCGCACCCGCCCGCTGACGACGCTCAGGGCCACGAGTTTCGGGCAGGTGCAATCGGGCATCACCAACCGCCTGCGCCGGGGCGGGGGTGGTGCCGAGGTCGCCGAGCGGGCGACCTGCGCCGAGGCCGAGAGCTACGCGGCCCTGAAGGAGCGGGCCGGGGCGCTCGCGACCCATCTCGCCCGGATGCTGCGCATTGCGGCGGCCCTGCGCATCGCCGAGCGCGACGGCCTCGGCCCCGAGACGCGGGCCGCCCTGGAGGCGGCGGAGGCGGATCTGCGCCGGGTGCGCCGGGCCGGCTTCGAGGACCGGGCAGCGCTTGCCGCGGGCTTCGCCGCCGCCGAGACCGCGCTGCTGCGCCTCGCGGAGGAAGCCGGCCGGCTGGAACGGGCGCTCGCGGGTCTCGCCCGTCAGCGCCCGCTCGACGCGGCCTTCGCGGCGGACCGGTCGATCTTCGCGGCGGCCTTCGCGGCGGCCGATGCCGGGGAGGCCGCCCCGTGAGCGACCAGGC
>JAGTAM010000534.1 GCA_023422485.1 Pseudomonadota bacterium
GCTCGGTGATGTCGCGGCCGAAGCCGTAGAGCAGGCCGTCGGCGGGCACGATGGTCCAGCGCACCCGGCGGGTGCCGCCGTCCCGGGTCAGGCAGGTCAGTTCGAGGTCGGTGGAGGCGCCGGAAGCGAGCCGCTCCAGCGCCGCCTCGGCCGCCGGGCGCTCCTCGGGGGCGAAGAAATCGGGCACGCAGCGGCCTACCGTCTCGGCCTGCGCCCAGCCCAGCGTCCGGCTCCACGAGGGATTCACCGCCCCGATCCGCCCGTCGGGGGAGGCGACGACCTTGAGCACCGGCGAGAGGGTCCAGACGCGGTCGCGGTCGCGCCGCTGCGCCACCACCTCCGCCTCCAGGTCGGCGGCCTTGGAATGGAGCAGGTGCTCAAGGCGCCGCCGCGCCGTGATGTCCTGGAACAGCACCGCGACCTGCCGGCGCGCGGGCGGCTCGATGCGGAAGGCGGCGAGTTCGAGGTAGCGCCCGGTGGCGACCAGCTCGCGCTGGAAGCGGATCGGCCGGCCGGTGCGCAGGACGTCGCCGTAGAGCGCGAGCCAGCCCTCGGCTTCATCGCCGACGATCTCGCGCAGGCGTTTTCCCGCCACGTTCTCGATGCCGGCATGCTGCGCGTAGGCGCGGTTGGCAGTGACGTGGACGTAGTCGCTCAGGGGGCCGTGCGGGCCGTCGATGAACTCGATGACGCAGTAGCCCTCGTCCATCTGCTCGAACAGCGTGCGGTAATGCTGTTCGCTCTCGGCCAGCGCCGTGCGCTGGGCCCGCTGCTCGGTCACGTCCCGCACCACACCCACGAGCCGCACGGGCACGCCGTCCAGGTTGTGCTCGATCTCGACGGTGCGGGCGATCCAGCGCGGCAGGCCGGTCAGCGGATCGCGGACGCGGTAGGCCACCTCTCCGGCCTGCGCATCGCCCGAGGGGATCGCCGCCGGATCCTCCGCCGCGAGCCGTTCGGCCAGTGCGGCGAGGGGATAGGCCGCGCGCACCTCCAGGCCGTGCAGGCGGCAGAAGGCGGGACTCGGATGCAGCACGCCCTCGCGCAGGTCGAGGGTGAACACGCCGATCCCGGCGGCGTCCTGCGCGCGGGCGAGGGCCTCTCGCGCGGCCGGCAACGGCTCCGCGATCCGAAGGCGCGCCGGTTCGACGCTCGGTTCCGCGACGGTGGGGAGACTCTCGGTCATGCTCACGCCGGCACATGTAGCACGCCGCCGGGCGGCACAAGCGCGACCGTTTGGCCGGAAAGCAGTCTTGCCGCAGCGATCAGCCGAGATCGAGTTCCGGGTAATGCCGGAAGATCCCCTCTTCGTTGAATGGGAGGCACCGCTCGCTGACACGGTAGGCCGCGATGCGCGGCAGCGCTCCGATCCGTTCCGCGTGGGCGGCGACCTGCGGCGCCTGCGCCAGCGCCCGGGCCGCGGCTTTCGGGAAGGCGTAGCGCAGACCCTCCACGAGCTGGAACAGCGAGGTGTCGGCATAGCTCACCGCGGCGCCGACCAGATGCTCCGGCCCGGCCGGGTTGCCGGCAAGCACCCGCTCGAACCAGGCCAGAAATTTCGGGATGCGGTTCTCGCAGAAATCCGCGGACCGGCGGCGCGCCTCAGGCCGCTGGTCCTCGTAGTACAGGCCGACGCCGACCGGGTGATGGGTGTCGTGGGCCTCCGCCACCATGTCGGCGATCGTGAGCTGGATCTGGTGCGTCCAGATCCGGTCGGCCTCGTCCGCACCGACGAGGCCGATGCGCGGGCCGAGATAGAGCAGAATCGCCGCGGTCTGACCGATCACGAGATCGCCGTCCCTGAGGAAGGGCGGGGCGAAGGGCGGGCGGACCGGCTCATCCTCCAGGCCATCCATCATCGCCGCGATGCCGCCGCCCGCCTCCTCGGGCAGGCGGGCGACATCGACGTAATCCGCCCCGGCTGCTTCGAGGGCGAGGCGCACGAACTCGCCGCGGCCGGGGATCATCGGCCAGTAGTGCAGCTCGTAGGTCATCGCCGATCCCCTCCGTCCATTCACCAGCCGCCGCGTTCCTCGCGGCTGGGCGCCCGGCCCTGGGGCGTCAGGGCGTCGATCACGCCGGGCAGGGCCTGCGCCAGTTGCGCCAGCAGATCCTCGCGCGGCAGGCCGGTCTCGCGGCTGAGGCTGTCGACGGTGCTGGGACCCAGGGCCTCGGCAAGGCGGTTCGGCGCGATCTCGCGGTTGGGACCGTGGCCGATCCACGAGCCGATCACGTCGCCCAGCCCGCTGCGCTCGAAGCTCTGGATCAGCCCGTCGAGTCCGCCCGCGGCCGGGCCACCCCCGTCCTGCGGCTCCCGATCGAGCCCCGCATAGGGACCCTCGCCGGGCGAGCGGCTGCCGGACGCGCCGTCGCCGGGGCCGTCGAGCATGCCCGCGAGGTCGCTGAAATCGCCGCCGGCCTCGTCGCCGCGCGCGGGCGGACCGCTGCGCCGGCCCTGGTTGAATCCGCCGAAATCACCGTCGTCGGCGCCCGGGCTCGGAAGAGGAGAGCCGCCGCCCTCGTCCCGCCCCCGCCCGAAGATGTCGCCGAGGCCCCCGCTCGCGCCCTTGGCGAGCAACAGCATGAGCAGCGCCTTGACCACCGGCGAGGCCAGCGCCCCGCCGCGTCCGCCTCCCAGAACCTGTCCGACGACTCCGCCGATGACCTGATCGAGCAGCCCCATCCGTCTCCTCCCGCCGGTTCACGCCGCCTCCAGAGTGTCTGGAAGCGCGCTCTCACGCCGAACCGGTATCCACTTCGGCTGAGCGCGCTCAGGCGGCCCTGCCGGTCCAACGGCGAGCCTCGGGATGGGGTTGCGGATCAGTTCTCGTAGCTTGTCCGAAACGGCTTCGAGAGGTGATCGGTCGGATTGGTGCGCACGGTCTTCCCGCTGCTCCGACCCCCGGGCATCACCGAGGTCGAGGAGCGGATCGCGCTCGGAGGCGAGACTTCGCCGGTCGTCCGCTCGGCGGTGCGTTGGTTGCCGCGCACGGTGTCGGTGCCGGAGGGCAGGGTGCCGGCTGTGGGTTGGTCGTTGGGGTTGGCCGCGCTCTGGGCCAGCGCCGGCGTGGACAGGATCAGGCTGCCGAGGAGGGCACCCAGAGCCGCCCGGCTGAGGAGGGAGGGGGATCGCATCGGTCGGCTCCTTCAGGCTACGCGCCGCCGACCAGGCTCCCGGCGGAGCCGACCGGAGTTGCAGGATCTGAAGGGCCAATCCCGGTTGCTGGCCAAGGTTCCGCGCGCGGTGGTTTCGAGCGGTCTCAGCCTCGAGCTCAGCCGCGCTTGCGCCCGCCGCCGCCCTTGTAGCGCGGTTTCTGGCCGCCCAACCCCTGCGTCGAGCGGGCCTTCGGCCGCTCCTGCCAGGGAACGGCCCCGGCCGGCAATTCGCGATCCGTGCCGGGACCCATATTGTCGAGCGTGGGCTTCGCGATCCGGCTGCCCTTCTGCCCGTAGCGTCCGGCCTCGCGCTCCACGTCGCCCTGCCGCGCCATCGGATCGTCGGAGACCATCAGCTCGGTGGCTTGCAGACGCTTCAACTCGTCGCGAAGCCGCGCTGCCTCCTCGAAGTCGAGGTCGGCGGCGGCCGCGCGCATCCGCTTCTCCAGATCGGCCATGACGGCCTTGAGGTTGTGGCCGACGGTGATCGCGTCCTTGGCCAGCCCGGTATCGACGCGGACGTGGTCGCGCTCGTACACGCTCTCGAGGATGTCGGCGATGCCGCGCTTGACCGATTGCGGCGTGATGCCGTGCTCGGCGTTGTAGGCGAGCTGCTTCTGGCGACGGCGCTCGGTCTCGGCCATCGCCCGCTCCATCGAGCCGGTGATGGTGTCCGCGTAGAGGATGCAGCGGGCGTCCGCGTTGCGCGCCGCGCGGCCGATGGTCTGGATCAGCGAGGTCTCGGAGCGCAGAAAGCCTTCCTTATCCGCGTCGAGGATCGCCACCAGCGCGCATTCGGGGATGTCGAGGCCCTCGCGCAGCAGGTTGATGCCGATCAGGACGTCGAAGGCGCCGAGGCGGAGATCGCGGATGATCTCGATCCGCTCCAGGGTGTCGATGTCGGAGTGCATGTAGCGCACCCGCACCGAGTTCTCGTGCAGGTACTCGGTCAGATCCTCGGCCATGCGCTTGGTCAGCGTCGTCACAAGCGTGCGGTAGCCGGCCTGGGCCACCGCGCGGACCTCGCCGAGCAGGTCGTCCACTTGGCTTCGGGCGGGCCGGATCTCGATCACCGGATCGACGAGGCCGGTGGGGCGGATCACCTGCTCGGCGAAGACGCCGGCCGTGCGCTCCATCTCCCACTTGGCCGGCGTGGCCGAGACGTGGATCGATTGCGGGCGCATCGCGTCCCATTCCTCGAACCGCAAGGGGCGGTTGTCGAGGCAGGAGGGCAGGCGGAAGCCGTATTCGGCGAGCGTCGCCTTGCGCCGGAAGTCGCCGCGATACATGCCGCCGATCTGCGGCACGGTGACGTGGCTCTCGTCGGTGAAGACGAGGGCGTTGTCGGGGAGGTACTCGAACAGGGTCGGCGGCGGCTCGCCCGGCTTGCGGCCCGTCAGGTAGCGCGAATAGTTCTCGATGCCGTTGCAGGCGCCGGTCGCCTCGATCATCTCGATGTCGAAGGTGCAGCGCTGCTCCAGCCGCTGCGCCTCGATCAGCCGGCCCATCCGGGTCAGCTCCTCGACGCGCTGCTTCAGCTCGGTCTTGATGCCCTTGATCGCCTGCTGGAGGGTGGGGCGCGGCGTGACGTAGTGCGAGTTCGCGTAGACCTTCACGAACTTCAGCTCGTTGAGCTTCTTGCCCGTCAGCGGGTCGAACTCGACGATCGATTCCACCTCGTCGCCGAACAGACCGATGCGCCAGCCGCGATCCTCCAAGTGCGCCGGCCACAGCTCGATCACGTCGCCGCGCACCCGGAACGTGCCGCGGGCGAAGTCCGACTGGATGCGCTTGTACTGCAGCGCCACGAGGTCGGCGATGAGCTGGCGCTGCTCGATCCGCTCGCCGAGCGAGACGGTGAACGACATCGCCGTGTAGGTCTCGACCGAGCCGATACCGTAGATGCACGAGACCGAGGCGACGATGATGACGTCGTCCCGCTCCAACAGGGCGCGGGTTGCCGAGTGGCGCATCCGGTCGATCTGCTCGTTGATCGACGATTCCTTCTCGATGAAGGTATCCGAACGCGGGACGTAGGCCTCCGGCTGGTAGTAATCGTAGTACGAGACGAAGTACTCTACCGCGTTGTCGGGAAAGAAGCTCTTGAACTCGCCGTAAAGCTGCGCGGCGAGCGTCTTGTTCGGCGCCAGGATCAGGGCCGGGCGCTGCGTCTCCTCGATGACCTTGGCCATCGTGAAGGTCTTTCCCGAGCCCGTGACGCCGAGCAGCACCTGGTCGCGCTCGGCGGTTTTGACGCCCGCCACCAGTTCGGCGATGGCCCTGGGCTGGTCGCCGGCCGGCGTGAAGTCGGATTTCAGCGTGAACCGGACGCCGCCCTCCGACTTGGCCGGGCGCTCGGGCCGGTGCGGCACCCAGGCCTCGCCGTTCTTGAACAGCGGATTGCCCTCGGTGAGCAGACGCTCCAGCGCCTCGACGGTGGCCGAGACGCCTTCCGTGGCGAGCGAGGGCGCCTCCGACTCGGGCCCGGCTTCGGGCGCCGGACCGTCATCGGGCGGGACGAGGCTGAGGGCCTGGGCCAGACGCGGATCGACCTCGGCCGCATCGCCGATGGCGAAGCCCGCCTGCGGCGCCTCGGCGAAGCCGTCCTGCGCGATTTTCTTATAGGCTTTCGCCTCGCCTGCCTCGGACTTCCGGCCGCGCCCCTTCCGGGCGCGCTCGGGCTGGGGCACCGGCTCGACCGCCTTCGGACGGTTGCGGTTGAGGGCCGGGTTGAGCAGCGCGGCGAGATGCTCGTCGAGCGGTATCAGCGCGGGCTTGTCGGCCTTCGCCGCCGTGTTCGAGCTCGCCTTGGCCGGTGTTTTGGCCGTCGCCTTGGGCGCTTGGGCCGGGCTCACGCGCGGATTCTTGGGTGCGGGCATGGCGGCAATATGGGCCTGTCGGGCGGTCTCCGGAAGAGTCCGAATGGACCAAGATTGTCTCGGCTTATGGCCGTTCTGAGCCCGGACTCGCTTCAGCGCGTTCTTCGCCGGACGGATTTCGGTACCGGACGATTTCGACCCGACGTTTCAGGATGAGATCATCCGGTCGTTCGAGGGCGAAGAGGAGAGGCAAGGTTCCTTCTCGATCGCCACCGACTCATCGGGCCTGCAGAGGGATCCGTTCGGTTGCCCGCTTCGGCCCCACCCGGATCGAGGATCCGGCGGGTGCGATCGCGGGCGTGGGCATTCGGTCTTTCCTGGCCGCGCGAGTCCTCATCTCGCTCGGACGAACAAGCGTCGCTTGACGGCTCTGCGTCCGCGTGTACTTTGCACTGCAAAGCACGCCCCGATGCCGGAAGGCGACACCCATGCGTGACACCCACGGCGACCTCGACAAGGCCCTGGCCGACATCGTCGCGATCCGGATGCAGATCGCGCGGGACACGGCGTTCCGCGGCCTCGGCGCGGCGACGCTGGCCGCGACCGGCGTTCTCGCCCTCGTCGTCGCGGGCGCCCAGGACTGGCTGCTCGACGATCCGACCGCGCGGCCGGTCGTCTTCTTCGGGCTCTGGATCGCCGCCGCCGTCACGGCCTGCGCCTTGATCGGGTTCGAGGCGGTGCGCCGCTCGCGCCGGGTCCATTCGGGGCTCGCCGACGCGATGGTGTTCAGCGCCATCGAAGGGTTTTTGCCCGCGGGCGGGGCCGGGCTGTGTCTGGGGCTCGTCTTCGCCCGCTTCGCGCCCGACCAGCTCTGGATGCTGCCGGGCCTGTGGCAGGTGCTGGTCGGGCTCGGCCTGTTCGCCTCCGCCCGCATCCTGCCCCGCACCGTGCCGCTGGCGGGCGCGTGGTACCTGCTCGCCGGGCTCACCGTCCTGGCGCTCGCCAGCGAGACGCGCCACCTCTCGCCCTGGCTGATGGGCGTGCCCTTCGCGGTGGGCCAGGGGCTCCTCGCCGCCATCATCCACCGCCATTCGGGCCAAGCTGACGGATCCGCCGACGGAGACGCCGATGCCGACCTCTGATCGCCCCGAAGCCCGCTTCTCCTACGAGGGGCTCGACCGGATCATCCACGAGCGGGCGCGGCTCTCGGTGCTGACCTCCCTGGTCTCGCATCCCCGCGGCCTCGCCTTCCCCGATCTCAAACGCCTGTGCGGGCTCACCGACGGCAATCTCAGCCGCCACCTCGCCGTGCTGCAGGAGGCCGACCTCGTCAGCCTGGAGAAGGGCTACGACCAGAACCGGCCGCAGACCCTCTGCCGCCTGACGCCCTCCGGACGCGCCCGCTTCCTCGACTATCTCGGCGTGCTGGAGCAGGTGGTGCGCGACGCGGCTCAAGCCGCCGGCAGGCCACAAAGCGCCGCCGGCAGGCCACAAAGCGCCGCCGGCAGGCCGCAAAACGCCGCCGGCCGATCCCCGTCGACCGAAGATCGGCCCACCGGCCACGACCGTTCCGGCCTCGCCGAACCGGCCTGACGTCCCTTCCCGCGCAAACCCGTCGAACGCCGCATCTCCCACCCGTCCCGAAGGCTGCCCGGAGACTTTACGATGCAAAGCCCTCTCGATCGCAGATCCCCTCTGCACGCGGCAATCATCATGGACGGCAACGGCCGTTGGGCGAGCGCCCGCGGCCTGCCCCGGAGCGCGGGCCACCGGGCCGGCGTCAAGTCGATCCAGCGGGTGGCGGAAGCCGCCCCCGCCCTCTGTATCGGCACGCTGACGCTCTACGCCTTCTCCAGCGACAACTGGCGCCGCCCGGCCGAGGAGGTCGGCGGGCTGATGCGGCTGCTGCGGGCCTATCTGCGCGGCGAGACCGAGCGGCTCGCCCGCAGCGGCACCCGGCTCACGGTGATCGGCCGCCGCGACCGCCTGCCCGCAGGCATCCCGGAGGCGATCGCGCGGGCCGAGGCCGCGACCGCCTCGGGCGACCGGCTGCACCTGCGCATCGCCGTCGATTATTCCTCGCGCGACGCGATCCTCGCCGCCGCCGCCCGGCTCGGGCCGGGGGGCCTCAGCCGCGAGGGCCTGAGCGAGGCCCTGGGGGCGGACGGCGACGTCGATCTCCTGATCCGAACGGGCGGCGAGAAGCGGCTCTCCGACTTCCTGCTCTGGGAGGCGGCCTACGCGGAGCTGCACTTCACCGAGCGGATGTGGCCCGATTTCGGCGCCGCCGACCTCGCCGCGGCGGTGGCCGACTTCACCGCCCGCGACCGGCGGTTCGGCGGGTTGAAGCCGTCCGCGGTGCCGCAGGCGGCCTGACGCCGAGGCGCGCCTCTGCCTTCCCGACGGGCCGACTGGACGAAGCCCGCGCAAACGCCACATGCACCGAGACGATCCCGTCACGAAGCCTCGAAAAAGATTCCGATGCAGGCCGATCCGAACGCCGCGCCCCCCGCCCTCGATGACGAGACCCTCGCCTTCGCCGCCCGCGTCTTCCAGTACGCCCGGATGGGCCATGCGGAGGAACTGGCCGAGCTGTTCGGCCAGGGACTGCCGGCCAACCTGCGCAACGACAAGGGCGACAGCCTCCTGATGCTCGCCGCCTATAACGGACAGGCGGCGGCGACCCGCGTCATCCTGGAGGCCGGGGGCGACCCGGAACTCGCCAACGACCGCGGCCAGACCCCGCTCGCCGGGGCCGCCTTCAAGGGCGATGCCGAGATCGTCCGGTTGCTCCTGGAGCACGGGGCGCAGGTCGATGGGGCCGGCGACGGCACCCGCACGGCGCTGATGGTGGCGGCGATGTTCGACCGCACGGAAATCGTCGATCTGCTGCTCGCCCACGGGGCCGATCCGGCCAAGCGCGACGCCTCGGGGATGAGCGCCGCCGACATGGCCCGCCAGATGGGGGCGAAGGACACGCCGACCCAGTTGGAGCGCGCGCAAGCGGGGTGACCGGTTCCGACGGGCCGCGCCTCGTGTAGGATCGACCTCGCGCCGGGCCACGAAGAAGCCCGGACGCGAGGAACGCCGGGAGAGTGGCCATGCCGGATGCGGTCGGGGCGATCGACCAGGGCACCACGAGCACGCGCTTCATCGTGTTCGACCGCCGGGGCACGATCCTGGCGCAGGCCCAGCGTGAGCACGAGCAGATCTTCCCCCGTCCCGGCTGGGTCGAGCACGACCCTCGGGAAATCTGGCGCAACACCCACGCGGTGATGCGCGAGGGGCTGGCCCGGGCCGGGCTGGAGCCGCAGGCGCTGGCCGCCATCGGCATCACCAACCAGCGCGAGACCGCCCTGCTGTGGGACCGCCGCACCGGCGAGCCGCTGCACCACGCCCTGGTCTGGCAGGACACCCGCACCCACCGGCACGTCGCCGCGCTGGCCCGCGACGGCGGGCGCGACCGCTTCCGCGCCGTCACCGGCCTGCCGCTGGCGAGCTACTTCTCCGCCTCCAAGCTCGCGTGGCTGCTCGACCACGTCGAGGGCGCGCGGGCGCTGGCCGAGGACGGCACCGCCCTGTTCGGCACGATCGATTCCTGGCTCGTCTGGAACCTCACCGGCGGCCCGGACGGCGGCCTGCACGTTACCGACGTGACCAATGCAAGCCGCACCCAGCTGATGTCGCTGGTCACCCTCGACTGGGACGATTCCATGCTCGGCGTGTTCCGCATCCCGCGGGCGGTGCTGCCGAAGATCGTTTCCTCGGGCGGGGTGTGCGGCGAGATCCGCGAGCCGTTCCCCGGCGTGCCGCTCGGCGGCATCCTCGGCGACCAGCAGGCGGCCCTGTTCGGGCAGACCTGCTTTTCCGCGGGCGAGGCCAAGAACACCTACGGCACCGGCTGCTTCGCGCTGATGAACACCGGCCCCGAACCCGTCGCCTCCGCCGCCGGCCTCGTCACCACCGTGGCCTACCAGCTCGACGGGCACCCGCCGGCCTACGCCCTGGAAGGCTCCATCGCCATTACCGGCGCCCTGGTCCAGTGGCTGCGCGACAATCTCGGGCTGATCGCCGCCTCGGGCGAGATCGAGGGGCTCGCCCGCAGCGTCGAGGACAATGGCGGCGTCTACGTGGTGCCGGCGTTTTCCGGCCTCTACGCCCCGCACTGGCGCGCCGACGCCCGCGGCCTGATCATCGGCCTGACCCGTTATGCCAACAAGGGTCACATCGCCCGCGCCTGCCTGGAGGCCACCGCCTACCAGACCCGCGAGGTGCTGGAGGCGATGGAGCGCGATTCCGGCTGTCCGATCGCCGAACTGCGCTGCGACGGCGGCATGACCGTCAACGACCTGCTGATGCAGTTTCAGGCCGACATCCTCGACCGGCCGACCCTGCGCCCCAAGGTCTCGGAGACGACGGCGCTGGGAGCAGCCTACGCCGCCGGCCTCGCCACAGGATTTTGGAAAACACTCGAAGATCTTCGCGACAACTGGGCCGTGGACAAACGCTGGCATCCGCGTATCGAGGAAGACGAGCGTCGGGCATTGTTCGCCGGCTGGGGCCGGGCGGTGGAACGCTCGTTCGGATGGATCGGGGAGGACGCCTGATGGCTGCTCGGATACGCTCGCTTCGTGCCGTTCTCCTGGCCACGGCGATGGCGCTGGCCCCGCTCGCCGCCGGCCTTGCGCCGTCTCCGGGGATCGCCGCGCCGGCCGCCGCCTATCCGGGTCAGCGGGAGGGCGATTACGTCGCCGAGAACTTCAAATTCGCCAGCGGCGAGAGCCTGGACAAGGTCAAGCTGCACTACACCACGCTGGGCACGCCCCATCGCGGCGCGGACGGCGAGATCGACAACGCCGTGCTTGTCCTTCACGGCACCACCGGCACCGGAAAGAGCTTCCTGATCCCGACGCTGGGGCCGGAGCTGTTCGGCGAGGGCGCCCCGCTCGACGCGCGGCGCTGGTACGTGATCCTGCCCGACGGGCTCGGCCGCGGCGGCTCCTCGAAGCCCTCCGACGGCCTCAAGGCGCGCTTCCCCCGCTACGGATACGGTGACGTCGTGGAGGGCCAGCACCGGGTCGTGACCGAGGCGCTCGGGGTCAAGCACCTGCGCCTCGTGCTCGGCACCTCCATGGGCGGCATGCAGGCCTGGATGTGGGGCGAGCGCTATCCCGGCAGCATGGACCTGCTGATGGCGGTGGCGAGCCAGCCGATCCCGGTGAGCGGGCGCAACGCCCTGTGGCGGCGCCTCCTGATCGAGGGCATCCGCACCGATCCCGGCTGGAAGGGCGGCGAGTACACCGAGCAGCCGCGCAACTTCGAGCGCATCCTGCCGATCTTCAACATCATGACCGAGAGCGTGCTGGGTCTCCAGAAGCAGGCACCCACCCGCGCGGCGGCCGACACGGCCTACGACAAGATGATCGCCGGCTACGGGAACAAGGCCGATGCCAACGACTGGCTGTACTGGTTCGATTCCTCCTACGACTACGACCCCTCGCCGGACCTGGAAAAGATCACCGCGAAGGTGCTCGCGGTGAATTTCGCCGACGACGAGCTGAACCCGCCTCAGCTCGACGTCATGAACGCGGCGATGGCGCGGGTGAAGGACGGCCGCTTCGTGCTGGTGCCGACCTCGCCCGAAACCCACGGCCACCAGTCGCTGCGCTTCGCCAGCCTGTGGAAGGGCTACCTGGCCGAGTTTCTGGGTCAGCCCGAAGCGACGACGGAGAAGGCGAGTTCATCGGAGCGGCCGGAGGGCAGCCGGTAACGGCACGCAGAGCGGGCCGCCTTCGTCGGCATCCCGTCCTGCGTGCCGCCGCGCGGCGCCGATGCGTCCGGGCGGGGGCTTAATGTCGGCTGGAGATGCACTTTCTTGCAGAAATCGAGAGAACCTTAAGTATTCCAGTGCAGGGTAGGGGAACTGAGCGTTTCCATACCCTACCGGATCCAGCATGCGCGTCTCCCTTAAGATGGCCCTGGCGGGCTCGTTCAGCCTCCTGGCCGTGGTTGCTGCGGTTCAGGGCGGGCTCAGCGTCGTCAAACTTTCGGCCATCGACCACGAAGTCCGCGACATCGCCGACAATTGGTTGCCCTCGGTCGGATTGCTCGGCGACATCAGCACGGCGACGCGCGACGAGCGGGTGAAGACGTATCGCTTCGTCGCCGCCTCGCCGACGGATCAGTTGCTCGCCGAGAACGAGAAGAGCGTGCGGACGAGCCAGGCCGCCCTGGACGCGCTGCGCCGCGCCTACGAGCCGATGATCGCCTCTCCCGAGGAGCGGGCGCTGTACGAGCGCTTCTCCACGACCTGGGCCACCTATACGGGGCGCGTCGAGACGATCGTCGCCCTGATGCGGGAGGGGCGCCGGGCCGAGGCGCTCGCCCTCCTCACCGGGCCCGAGGCCCTGGGCCTCGCCCAGTCCGCGACCAAGGCCCTGCAGGAGAACCTCGCCCTCAACAAGCGGGGTGCCAAGACCAGTGTCGAGGGCGCCGTCGGCAGCGCGGCCTCCGCCGCCACGACCGCCTGGATCGCCATGACCGTGACGCTGCTCTCGGCGCTCGCCGCCGCGCTGTTCGGCTGGTTCGGGATCTCGCGGCCGATCACCCGTATGACCGGGGCGATGGGCGCGCTCGCGGGCGGCGACGCGGAGGTTGCCGTGCCGGGGCGGGGCCGCGGCGACGAGATCGGCGCCATGGCCGCCGCGGTGCAGGTGTTCAAGGACAACCTGATCCGCACCCGCGCCCTCGAAGAGG
>JAGTAM010000606.1 GCA_023422485.1 Pseudomonadota bacterium
GCCGAGGCCGCTGCGCGGGGCGCTCTTCGCGCCCGGAATGCCGACAAGCACTCTTCCACTCTTCGCGCGATTGCCGCGACGCTAAACCGCCGCCCCTTTCCGCCCCGTCAGCCAGGAGGCGGCCAGCACCACCAGGCCGACCGTGGCGATCATGAGGGTCGAGGCGGCGTTGATCTCCGGGTTCACCCCGAGCCGGACCTGGCTGTAGATCCGCATCGGCAGGGTGGTCGCGCCCGGCCCCGAGACGAAGCTCGCGATCACGAGGTCGTCGAGCGACAGGGTGAAGGCGAGCAGGAACCCGGCGGCGACGGACGGCGCGATCAGCGGCAGGGTGATACTGAGGAAGACGCGGGCCGGTCCGGCGCCGAGATCGGCGGCGGCCTCCTCGAGCGAGCGGTCGAGACCTTTCAGGCGCGCGCCGACCACCACCGCGACGAAGCCGGTGGCGAAGGTCGCGTGGGCGATGACGAGGGTCGCGATGCCCCGGTCGAGGCCGATGCCGACGAAGAGCAGCAGCAGCGACAGCCCGGTGATGACTTCCGGCATCACCATCGGCGCATAGAGGAGGCCCGTATAGGCGCCGCGCCCGAAGAAGCGCCCGTGCCGGTCGAGCGCCAGCGCGGCGCAGGTGCCGAGCACGCCGGCGATGCTGGCCGAGAGGACGGCGACCTTGAGCGAGACGAGCGCCGCGGCGATCAGCGGCCCGTCCCGGAACAGTACGCCGTACCACTGGGTCGAGAATCCGCCCCAGACCGTGACGAGCTTCGACGCGTTGAACGAGTAGACGATCAGCACGAGAATCGGCGCGTAGAGGAAGGTCAGCGCCAGGGCGAGCGCCGTGCGGGCGAAGAGGCTCATCGGCTGGCCCCCTCCGCCGCTTCCTCCCGGCGCAGCTCCGCCTCGCGGAACAGCACCACGGGCCCGACCACGAGGATGAGCAGCAGCACCGCCACGGCAGAAGCGAGCGGCCAGTCGCGGTTGGAGAAGAACTCGCTCCACAGCACGCGCCCGAGCATCAGCGTGTCCGAGCCGCCGAGCAGATCCGGGATGATGAACTCGCCGACCATCGGGATGAAGCAGAGCAGCGCCCCGGCGGCGAGGCCGGGCAGGCTCAGCGGCAGCGTCACGGTGAAGAATGCGCGTGCCCGCGATGCACCGAGATCGGCGGCGGCCTCGGTGAGGGCCGGGTCGAGCCGGCTCATCACCGCGTAGAGCGGCAGCACCATGAAGGGCAGGTAGGCGTAAGCGAGGCCGATCAGCACGCCGAACGGGCCGTCGAGGATCGGCAGCGGCGCGGCGATCAGGCCGAGCTTGAGCAGGCCTGCGTTGAGCAGCCCCTCCGGCTTGAGGATCGCGATCCAGGCGTAGACCCGGATGAGAAAGCTCGTCCAGAACGGCACGATGACAAGCGCCACCAGGATCGGTTGCCAGCGGGCCGAGGCGCGGGCCATGGCGTAGGCCGTCGGCGTGCCGACCAGGACGAGGATCGCGGTGGCGAGCGCGGCGTAGCCGAGCGAGGAGAGGGCGGCGTCGCGGTAGAGCGCGTCGGCCGCGATCATCTGGTAGTTCTGGAAGTCCAGCGCCTCGAAGAACTCGCGCCAGCCCTCCAGGCCGCCATCCCATTCGAGCACCGGCAGGTAGGGCGGCTGCGCCGTGGCCGGGGAGGAGAAGCTGATCTTCAGCGTCACCGCGAAGGGCACGAGGAAGAACAGGGCCAGCCACAGGAAGGGCAGGCCCCGCACGAGGCCCCGCCCCAGGCGCTGCGACAGTCCGCTCATGCCGGCAGGATCCGCGCGGCGTCGGCGGGCACGGCGACGGCGACGGTCTCGCCGACGGCCGGGATCGGTCCGGCGGTCGGCAGGGCGGCGGAGGCGCGCACGATCGAGCCGTTGGCCATCTCGACCCGGTAGCGGATGCGGTCACCGAGGAACGTCGCCTCGGTCAACCTGCCGGGGAGCCCCTCCCCCTTGCCTTCCCCCTGCCCGCTCACGACCAAGCGCTCGGGCCGGATCGCGACCACGACCGGGCTGCCCGCCTCGCCCTCGCCGCTCGCGCGCAGGAAGCCCAGGGCGGTCTCGACGCTACGCACGCCGCCTGGTTCCGCTCGTCCGAGGCGGCCATCGATCAGGTTCACGTCACCGAGCAGGCCCGCGACGTAGCGGCTCGCCGGGCGCTCGTAGAGGTCGCGCGGCGGCCCCACCTGCACGAGGCGCCCGCGCTCCATCACGCCGATCCGGTCGGCGAGCGCCATCGCCTCCTCGGCGTCGTGGGTGACGACGACGAAGCTCGTGCCGAGCCGTCGCTGGATCGCCCGCAATTCCCCTTGCGTCTCCTCGCGCAAGGCCCGGTCCAGCGCCCCGAGCGGCTCGTCGAGGAGCAGCAGGCGCGGCTCGCGGGCGAGCGCACGGGCGAGCGCCACGCGCTGGCGCTGTCCTCCGGAAAGCTTGTCGGGGCGGCGCGCCCCGAACCCTTCGAGGCGCACGAGCCGGAGCAGCGCCTTCACCCGCTCGGCGCTCTCGGCCCGGCCGAGGCCCAGACCCTTGAGGCCGTAGGCGAGGTTGGCCGCCACGCTCATATGCGGGAACAGCGCGTAGGACTGGAACATCATGTTGACCGGCCGCCGATGCGGCGGCAGCGCGGTCAGGTCGGTCTCGCCGAGCCGGATCGTGCCGGAATCGGGTGTTTCGAAGCCGGCCACCATCCGCAGCAGGGTGCTCTTGCCGCAGCCGGAGGGACCGAGCAGGCAGAAGAACTCGGCCCCCGCCAGATCGAGGGAGACGGCATCGACGGCCAGGTGCGCGCCGAAGCGCTTGGTGACCCGCTCCAGGCGGAGCCTCTGTTCCGGATGGGAGGTGCTGGCGTGCAAGATGGATCTTCGGACCGGCGTCCCGCGTGATCGCGGCGACATGTCTGTTGCGGAAGGTGACTCGAAACAACGCTCCTGCGGCGACGCCTCACGCGTCCTCGCGCAGCGCCTCCTGCACCCGTGCCTCAAGCAGGTCGGGGCGGCGGATGACGAGGGCGCCGCGGGTGCGGTCGATCAGGCCTTCGCCCGCCATCACCGTGAACTCGCGGGTCACCTGCTCCCGGCGGCAGCCGATGCGGGCGGCGAGCACGTGGTGGTAGGGCGGCGGCGTCACCACCCGCTCGCCGTCCTGGCCTGCCCGCGGCACCGACAGGCGCAGCAGCTCGGCGTAGAGCCGGTGGCGCAGGTCGAGCAGGGCGTGCTCCATCAGCCGGGTGTTCAGCTCGCGCACGCGCTTGGCGAGCAGGCGGAACAGCCGGTCGGCGATGACTTCCGAGGCGAACACGATCTGGCGGAAGACCGGGGCGGGCACCACGCAGACCTCGCCGCGGGTGAGCGCGGTGACGTTGGCCGAGCGGCCGATGCCGTCGAGCGCCGCCAACTCGCCGAAGAACGCGCCGGTGCGCATCTCGCCGAGGATGACCTCCTTGCCGGATTGGGACCGGTTGAGGATGCGCACCTCGCCCATGGCGAGGAAGTACACGTCGGTCGAGATGTCGTCGTAATCGACGAGCGTCTCGTTCTCGTCGAAGCGCCGCCAATGGCAGCGCGTCTCGAATGGGGAGAGATCGACACCCGGTTCCTTGAAGAACGGGATGCTCGCCAACCGGCCTGTCGCCACGCCTCTTGTACCTTAGTCTACGCGCGTAGACTGAATGGTGAGGCCCGCGCCGGAGCGGGTCAAGTCGCCGCGCGCGGCTGCCGGACGATTGAAGTGGACGGCGCGGGGCCTCGGCCGCTTTCCGTG
>JAGTAM010000626.1 GCA_023422485.1 Pseudomonadota bacterium
CCCTACGGCGCCCCGCGCGGCGCCGACGGCGAGATCGTGATGCGCTGTCCCGTGGACGCGGTGTTCGACCTCTCCGACGCCCTGGTCCAGGCCGGGGCGCGGGCGGTGACCGTGCGTCGGATCGACTACGCCTTCGCGGCGGAGAACCCGCTGGCGGAGCGGCTGCTGGCGCGGTTGTGAGCGGCCGATCCCTCCTGCCCAGAACCTCATCCTGAGGTGCCGCGAAAGCGGCCTCGAAGGATCCTTCTGATCCCGCGCGATGGGCTGGAGGATCCTTCGAGGCTCCGCTTCGCTGCGCACCTCAGGATGAGGGGGGTTGGTGGGACAGGCGGCTTGCGCCTACTGCCCGCCCTGCTTGGCGAATTCCGACAGCACGCCCCGCAGCACCTTGAGCCTTCCCTCGTAGACCGCCGTGAGGCAGGCGACGTCGGTGCCGCAGGCGCGGCGGTCCTTGAGCCACGCCTCCTGATCGTCCTGCATCTTGGTGCGATTGCCCATCGGCAGCAGGTCTTTGAGGATGTCGAAGCGCACCGCCATCTCGACGTCGAGGTCGTTGAGGGCGCGGGTGTCGCAGACCGTCTTCTCGTCCGGCGTCTCGGCCTTGGCGCAGGGGAAGCTCGCCGCCGCCGCCGGGGTGGCTGCGGCGAGGCTGAAGGCGAGGGCGAGAAACAGGGTACGCATCGGACAGGCTCCATCGCGGGCAACGGCCACGCTTTGCCCTTCCAACGGCCTATCCCCGTCCCGGTGCCCGCCCTTGCTGAAAAGAATCAGCTCCAGGGCTTCACGATCGCGAGGATGACGATGCCGATCATCAGGAGCGTCGGCACCTCGTTGATGACCCGGTAGAAGCGCTGGCCCCGCGTGTTGCGGTCGGCGGCGAAGTCCTTGACCGTACGGGCGAGGAAGCCGTGCACGCCGCTCATCGCCAGCACCAGAACGAATTTCGCGTGCAGCCAGGGCGCGGCGTAGTAGCCGCTCTGCCACGCGAGCCAGAGCCCGAGGATCCAGGTCACGATCATCGCCGGCGTCATGATCGCCTTGAGCAGGCGCCGCTCCATGACCTTGAAGGTCTCGGACTGCACCCGCGAGCCGGCGGGCAGCGCCGCGTGATAGACGAACAGGCGCGGCAGGTAGAGCATCGCCGCCATCCAGGCGATCACCGCGATGACGTGGAAGGCCTTGATCCAGGGGTACAGGGTCTCGAGCACCGGCTGAGCAACTCCTCGATACGCAACGCGAAAAGTACGGGTCAGCGGCCGGCCCGGAGCCGGGCCAGCATCTGCTCGACATGGGCGATCGGCGTCTGCGGAGTGATGCCGTGGCCGAGGTTGAAGATGTGCGGCAGACCTGCGGTCGCCTCCAGGATGGCGTCTACGGCCGCGTCCAGGGCCCGCCCGCCCTCGATCAGCGTCTCGGGGTGGAGGTTGCCCTGAGTCACCGTCGAGGTCGGCACACGGGCCCGCAGGGCCGCGAGATCGACACCCCAATCGACGCCGACGGCGCTCGCGCCGGTCTCAGGCACGACGCGGGCATGGCCCTCCAGCCCCGATCCCTTGGCGAAGACGATGATCTTGGCGTCCGGCACCTGCGCCCGGATGCCCTGGACCATTCGCGCGATCGGCCCGAGCGAGAAGCGCTTGAGCGCGTCACCGTCGCCGGACTCGGGCAGCACGCCGGCCTTTTGCTCGAGAGCCGGCAGCACGCCGGCATGCGACTCGAAGATCTGCACCGCGTCGGCGCCGGCACGGAGCTGGCGCACGAGGTATTCGGTCTGGACGGCGACTAGCCGGTCGAGCAGCGCATCGAGCAGCGCCGGGTCGGCGGCCGCCAGCGCGCGGGCTGGGGCGAGATCCACCGTGCCGCGCCCGCCGATCATGTAGCTCGCCACCGTCCAGGGTGCGCCGCAGAAGCCGAGCAGCGTGGTCTCGTTCGGGAGGGCGCCGCGAATGCGCTCCACCGCCTCGAAGACGGGCGCCAGATGGGAAAAGATCGCCGGGTCGCCGGCCTCGCGCAGACGCTCGAACTGCGCTCGTCCCTTCAACGCGTCGAGGCGCGGGCCCTCGCCCTCGACGAAGCGCACGTCCTGACCGAGGGCGTGGGGCACAACGAGGATGTCGGAGAACAGGATCGACGCCTCGAAGCCGAAGCGGCGGATCGGCTGGAGCGTCACCTCGGTGGCGAAGGCCGGATTGTAGCAGAGGTCGAGGAAGGAGCCCGCCTCCGCCCGCGTCGCCCGGTATTCCGGCAGGTAGCGGCCGGCCTGGCGCATCATCCAGGCCGGGGGCGGGGAGATCGCCTCTCCCGACAGCACCCGCAGCACCGGCCTGTCCGCCGTCCTTGCCTCGGCCATTCCCAAACTCGCTTCCTGCCCACTCAGCCCTGCGAGGGAGGCCGGAGAGGTCGTGACCGCGCCATCCCCACCCGGCCCTACTCAAAGAAAGAGAGATTCTAGAATCTCTGTTTTTTCTCTTGGACGTTGGATCGTGATGCCGCAAGCGCGTCCACAGGCCCTCCCCACAGCCGCGGCGTTAATCGCCTCTTAACGGATTGGATCTAATGTCCACGATAGGCCAAGCTCAGCAGAGGCTTGCGTGGGGCTGCATGCCCTGATGGCCGCCTCGGTCCCGGATTCTCCCATTCCGGCGACTCCACCGTGCGTGCGCGGTCGGGGTGTTGAGGGAAGAGTCGACGGTTTTCGGGACAACCCGCCGTCGTGTCTCCAAAGGGCCGGATTTTCCCCACTTGTCGACTCCCTGGACGCGCCCTGGGGACCACGTGGGGGTGGCGCCATTCCAAGCCTTTGAAAACACACCGGAATGCGTGGAGACGAAGCGGCTTTGACCGGTGGCGTCGGGCCGCTGGATCGCTCATGCCGCGCGATGACGATCGAGGAGGCACGCTCCGTCATCGCGCGGCGCGGCGTGAGCGATCCAGGCACTGCGACGACCGCCGGTTCGGCCGCGCGATGGCCGGTGCCTCCACGGCCGACAGGCAATTCGGCATCGCCTTGGCGCGAAAAAATGCTCTAAGCATCCCCAGGGGCGGCCACGTCGTCCCTGTGACCGACGCGTCATGGCAGAGACGGGCCGACGATGAGCCGCAGCTATTTCCATCTCCACCTCGTCTCGGATTCCACCGGCGAGACGCTGATCAATGTCGGGCGCGCTGCGGCGGTGCAGTACGAGGGCATCTCGGCGATCGAGCACGTCTACCCGCTGGTGCGCTCGGGCGCGCAACTCGAACGGGTGATCTCGGAGATCAAGGCGGCGCCGGGCCTCGTGCTCTATACTCTCGTCGGCCACGAGCTGATCGAGCGCCTGGAGGAGGCCTGCCGCGAGACCGGCTCGCCGACGCTCAACGTGCTCCAGCCGGTGCACGCGCTCTTGCGCTCCTATCTCGGCGCGACCTCGACCGAGCGGCCGGGTGCGCAGCACATGCTCAACGCCGAGTATTTCAAGCGCATCGACGCGATGAACTTCACGCTGGCCCACGATGACGGGGCGCTGCCCGACGACCTCGACGAGGCCGACGTGCTGCTGATCGGCGTCAGCCGCACCTCGAAGACGCCGACCTCGATCTATCTCGCCAACCGCGGGCTCAAGACCGCCAACCTCCCCCTCGTGCCGTCGATGCCGCTGCCGCCGAGCTTCGAGCGGGCGAGGAAGGTGCTGATCGTCGGCCTGATCGCCAGCCCGGAGCGGATCGTGCAGATCCGCCAGAACCGCCTGTTGAGCCTCAAGGCCGATGAGAATTCGGCCTATGTCGACCGGGAAGCGGTCGCCGACGAGATCGCCGCCTCGCGCCGGCTCTGCGCCAAGTACCGCTGGCCGACCATCGACGTGACCCGCCGCTCGATCGAGGAGACGGCCGCCGCGATCCTCGACCTCTACCGCGAGCACCGCCTCAAGTTCATCGCGACCTGAAGGCGGGGCAATGGAAGACGCGGGCTTTCCCGCGGCCGATCTGCGCGAGACCGTCGAGGCCGGGCGCGGGCGCTGCACCGATCTCAGCCTGTCCTATCGGGACTGGGCGCCCCCGCCGGACCTTCTCGTCGGCGCGGTGACGCCGACGCTGCTGCGCGTCTACCACGAACAGACCACCGTGCTCGGTACGAGCCTCTACGAATTGCCGGGCGCCGAGGTGACGGAGGAGGGCGTCATTCTCCTCGACGGCGCGTTCCAGTACGCCGCCCAGCTCAACATCTTCCCCGTCAATTTCGAGGGGCATTTCCGCGCCATCGCCGCGCGGCTTCCCGATCTGCGACGGGTCAGCGTCGAGGAGCCGGTCGTGCTGCTGACCGGGATGGGCCACCAGATGTACGGCCACTGGCTGGTCGATTTCCTGCCCAAACTCTTCCTGCTCGACCGGGCCGGCCACGACATCACGCGGCTGCGCTACCTTCTCCCCGCCGACACGCCGGGTTTCGCCCGGACCTGGCTCGGTCTGCTCGGTATCGGTGAGGACCGCCTCGTCGTCTACGACCGCACCCGCGATCTCGTTGTCTGCCGCTCTCTGCTCGTGCCGACGGCCCTCCGCTTCGTCAGCCGGGCCTCGCCGCTGATGCGGCAGGCCCGCCATTTCCTCCTCGATCGCGCAGCCCCCGATCCCCGCCGGCGGCCGTTTTGGCGACCCGGCCGCCGACGGGAGAAGCCGGGAACGGAAAAAATCCTGATCTCCCGCTCGGACAATGCCGACACACGCAACCGGCGCACCCTGGCGGAGCGGGCCGATTTCGAGGCGAAGGCGGTCGCCCGCGGCTTCACCCGCGTGCGGCCCGAGCGGCTGGGCGTGTCCGAACAGATCGCCCTGTTCCGCTCGGCCGGCACGATCATCGGAGAGTACGGATCGGGGATGCACGGCTCGCTGTTCGCAGCCCCCGGCACCACCGTGGTGGCGCTTCGCGACAACGGGCTCGAACTCGGCTTCCTGCAAAGCTCGATCGACCACACGCTCGGCCATGCCAGCGGCTACGTGATCGGCTCGGAACGCTCGGGGGAGGGGTTCTTCTCCGTGGCGCCGCAGGATATCGACTTCCTGTTCGACTGGCTCGACTGGCGCGGCCTGCGCTGACGGAAATTTTTGGGTCCCCGTGAACGCCTCCCCGCTCTGGCTTGCCCCCGCACCGCTTCTTCTCGCCTCGGCGAGCGCCACCCGGCGCGACCTCCTGGCGGGCGCCGGCCTGCCGGTGGAGACGGCGCCGGCGCGGATCGACGAGCGCGCGCTGGAGGCCGAGGGCGGCGCACTGACCCCGGTGGACCTGGCGCGGCGTCTCGCCCGGGCCAAGGCGGCGGAGGTGGCGGCCCGCCATCCCGACCGCGTCGTGATCGGCGCCGACCAAGTGCTCGAATGCGAGGGCCGGATCTTCCACAAGCCCGCCGATCTCAAGGCTGCGCACGCCCATCTCGCCCAGCTCCAGGGCCGGACCCACCAGCTTCATTCGGCGGTGGCGATCCTGCGCGACGGCAGGGCGGAGGACTTCGTGGAGACGGCGCGGCTGACCATGCGCCCCCTCGATGCGGGGGCCATCGACGCCTATCTGCGGCTCGCGGGCGCCGCGGTGACGACCTCGGTCGGCGCCTACCAGCTCGAGGGGCTCGGTATCCACCTGTTCGAGCGGGTCGAGGGCGACCATTCGACGATCCTCGGCCTGCCGCTCACACCCCTCCTCGCGCGGCTGCGAGCCATGGGCCTGCTGGCGTTCTGACACGGCGAGGAACGATGGACGACCATCGGCAGGATCATCGGCACGATCACGCCCATTCGGATCACGGCCACGATCATGCCGGGCACAGCCATGCCCATGGTCACGGGCATGGCGTTCACGGGCATGGTCACGCTCCGAAGAATTTCGGGCCGGCCTTCGCCGTCGGCATCGCGCTGAATCTCGGCTTCGTCGGCGTCGAGGCATTCTACGGCTGGCTGTCGAACTCGATGGCGCTGGTGGCCGATGCCGGCCACAACCTCTCCGATGTGCTCGGCCTCGTCGCCGCCTGGATCGCTGCGGTGCTGGTCAAGCGCGCGCCCTCGGCCCGCTTCACCTACGGCCTGCGCGGCTCCTCGATCCTCGCCGCCCTGTTCAACGCGGTGGTGCTTCTGGTGGCCACCGGCGGCATCATCGTCGAGGCGGTGCAGCGCTTCCTCGAACCGGCACCGGTCGCCGGCACGACGGTGATGGTGGTGGCCGGGATCGGCATCCTCATCAACGGTTTCACCGCGTGGCTGTTCGCCTCGGGCGCGAAGGGCGACATCAACATCCGCGGCGCCTACCTGCACATGGTGGCCGATGCGGCGGTCTCGGCCGGCGTGGTGCTCGCGGGCCTCGTCATCCTCGCCACCGGCTTCGATTGGCTCGACCCGCTGGTGAGCCTCGTCATCGCCGCGCTCATCATCGCCGCGACCTGGGGCCTGCTGCGCGACAGCGTGGCGATGTCCCTCGCCGCCGTGCCGCCGGGCATCGACCCGGAGGCGGTGCGCGCCTGTCTCGCCGCCCGCCCCGGCGTGCGCGGGCTGCACGACCTGCACATCTGGCCGATGAGCACCACCGAGCCGGCGCTCACCGCCCATCTCGTCGTCGCGGGCGAGGCGAACCATCCGCACTTCCTCAAGGAGACCGCGGACGAATTGCGGGTGCGCTTCGGGATCGGCCACGCCACCCTTCAGATCGAGATCGAGGGGCAGACCGCCTGCACGCTGCCGAAGGGCTGCGCCGCGTGATGTCCCTCGCCTTTCCCCGCAGGATCCCATGACAGCCAGAGCCTTCGTCGTCGGCCACCCGATCCGGCATTCCCGCTCGCCGCTGATCCACGGCCACTGGCTCGCCGAACACGGGCTCGACGGCACTTACGAGCGCATCGACGTGGCGCCCGACGCCTTCGAGGCGTTCTTCCGCGCGCTGCCCGGTTCGGGCTTTGCCGGCGGCAACGTCACCATCCCGCACAAGGAGGCGGCCTTCCGCCTCGCCGATTCCCTGACGCCGCGCGCAGAAAAAATCGGGGCGGTGAACACGCTGATCGTCGAGGGCGACCGCGTGCGCGGCGACAACACCGACGCGCCGGGCTTCATCGCCCATCTCGACCAGAGCCTCGGTGAGGGCTGGCCCGAGCGCACCGGCGGGATCGCCCTCGTGCTCGGCGCGGGCGGCGCGGCGCGGGCCATCGTCGTCGGGCTGCTGGAGCGGGGGCTCTCGGTCCGTGTGGCCAACCGCAGCCCCGAACGGGCGCGGGCGCTCGCCGAACTCGATCCCGATCACGTCGCGGCGCTGGCCTGGGAGGCCGTGCCGGAGGCGCTCGCCGAGACCGGGCTTCTCGTCAACACCACCTCGCTCGGCATGGCCGGGCATCCGCCGCTCGCGCTCGACCTCACCCCGCTCCCGGACCGCGCGGCGGTGGCCGACATCGTCTACGTGCCCTTGGAGACGCCGCTTCTGGCCGCGGCGAGGGCGCGGGGGCTCACGGCGGTCGATGGGCTCGGCATGCTGCTGCACCAGGCGGTGCCGGGCTTCGAAGCATGGTTCGGCCTGCGCCCGGCGGTGACGCCGGCCCTGCGCGAAAAGATCGTCGCGGACCTTGCCGCGGCATGAGCGCGACCGATCAGCCCCGCCGCCCCATGGTGCTCGGCCTCACCGGCTCGATCGGCATGGGCAAGTCGGCCACCGCCGCGATGTTCTCCGCCCGCGGCGTGCCGGTCCACGATTCGGACGCGGCGGTCCACGCCCTCTACGGGCCGGGCGGCGCGGCGGCGCGGGCGATCGGCGACGCCTTTCCCGGCACCCTGACGCCGGAAGGCGGCGTCGACCGGCCGGCCCTGCGCGCGGCGGTGCTCGGGAATTCCGAAGAACTCGCGCGGCTGGAGGCGATCGTGCATCCGCTGGTCCGCGACGAGAGCCGCGCCTTCCTCGACCGCCACGCGGACGCGCCGCTCGTCGTCCTCGACATCCCGCTCCTGTTCGAGACCGGGGCCGAGGCCCGCTGCGACGCCGTCCTCGTCGTCACCGCCCCGGCCGAGGTCCAGCGCGCCCGCGTGCTCGCCCGCCCCGGCATGACCGAGGCCGCGTTCGAGGCGATCCGCGCCAAGCAGATGCCGGATGCCGAGAAGCGGGCGCGGGCGGACTTTTTGATCGACACCAGTCGTGGGTTCGCGCACGCGGAGGGCGAGGTGGGGCGGATCGTCGAGGAACTGGCCAGCCGAACCCGCTGAACGGCGCAGCCGGTTAACGCATCCTTGGCGCCCCGCGCGCAGGCTGTTCGTCTGCATCGGATCGGAAAAACATGTTGCGCGAGATCGTCCTCGATACCGAGACCACCGGCACGGATGCCAGGAACGGCGACCGGCTGATCGAAATCGGCTGCGTCGAGCTGATCAACCACGTCCAGACCGGCAAATTCTATCATCAACTCATCAACCCGCAGCGGGCGGTCTCCGAGGGGGCGTTTGCGGTCCACGGCATCTCGGACGCGATGCTCGCCGACAAGCCGATCTTCGCCGATGTGGTCGATGCCTTCGTCGCCTTCTGCGGCGATGCGCGGCTGGTGATCCACAACGCGCCGTTCGACGTCGGCTTCCTCAACATGGAGTTCGCCCGGCTCGGGCCCGCCGCCCCGAAGGCGATTGCGCTGGAGGACGTGGTCGATACCCTGCTGCTCGCTCGCCGTAAGCATCCGGGCGCGGCCAACAACCTCGATGCCCTGTGCAACCGCTACGGCGTCGACACCAGCCGACGGGTCAAGCACGGCGCGCTGCTCGACGCGCAGATCCTGGCCGAGGTTTACGTCGAGTTGCTGGGAGGCAAACAGACCAGCCTGGGGCTCAGCATCGCCGAGCCGGCCGAAAGCGCCACGGTCGCAAAGCTGGCCGATTCGGGTCCGGCCGGGCCCCGGCCGATGCGCAGCCGGCTCACCGAGGCAGAGCGCCTGCGGCATGGCAGCTTTGTCGAGAGCCTCGGACCAAACGCCGTCTGGCGGGAATACTTGGAGCCATGAGGCGGCGTCCTGCCGTTACTCCTCGCTAAGTCGCTCTTCGAACGCACACTTCCGTGTTGGATCGTCCGACGGTTCGCCAAGGACGGTCGTCGACATCCGTCGAAGCCGATGCCGCCTTCTGCTGCAATGCAAAAAATTTTATCTTGCGATGCAGCATGAGTGTTCCCATACCATCCCTGTGGATGGCGCGGGGATGAGCCCGATGATGGATGGGACGCAGACGAGCCGGCCGGGAACCGCGATCGTGATGCGGGGCGGGGCCAGATCCGGCGACCATGAGAAGATCACGGTCAATCTCGGCTTCGTCGATCTCGGACATGTCGATCTGCTCGTCTCGGAGGGCGTCTACGCCAACCGCAGCGACTTCATCCGCACGGCGGTCCGCAACCAGATCGAGCGGCACGCCGACATCACCCGCCAATCGGTCGCCCGCAACCCGATCGAGGTCGGCCTGCGCCGCTACGGCCGGGCCGAACTGGAGACGGCGCGGGCGAGGGGGACACGGCTCGACATCCGTGTCCTCGGCCTCGCCGTCATCGCCGACGACGTACCCGCCGACCTCGCCAGCGCCGCGATCGCCTCGATCGAAGTGCTCGGCAGCCTCCAGGCCAGCCCCGCCGTGAAGCGGGCCCTGGCCGACCGCCTGCTCTGACCCGGACAACCATGATTCCGGACACCTCTCCCCCCTCGTGACCCGCTGCGCTCGCGCGCGCCCGTCGCCGACCCGGAAAGCGAGACCCGCATGACCGAACGTCACAACGCCTTCTTCACCGACATGGCCGAGGCCACTCGCCTGACCCAGGCCGGACGGCTCGGCGAGGCGACGGCCTTGATCCAGCGCAGCCTCGGCGTCGCAGGCATGCCGTCCGAGGGGCCGCAACCGGCCGACACGTCGGCGGCCCCGCACACCCTCCCGCGGCTCGAAGGCCCGGCGGGCCGGCTCGATGCGGAGGCGGATGCGACGCACGCGGCACTGATTCCGGAGCGGCTCCGCGGAAGCATCGACCAGATGATGCAGGGCCTGCGCACGCTGGCCCCCTCCTTGCGGGATCTGGTGGGCGGCGGCCTCCACGCACCCGGACCCGACGGCCTCGGATCCGAGGGGGACGAGCCGGAGGGCGGCCAGTTCGTCGCGCGCAGCTTCTCCAACGCGGCCGGCGCGCGGGACTACAAGCTGTTCATCCCGAGCCCGCGGAGCGGACGGCGCCCGCTCGTCGTGATGCTGCACGGCTGCACCCAGTCGCCGGACGATTTCGCGGCGGGCACGCGCATGAACGCGATCGCCGAGGAGGAGGGGATCTACGTCGTCTATCCCCGCCAATCGAGCCGGGCCAACGCGCAGCGGTGCTGGAACTGGTTCGAGCCCGGCGACCAGGGCCGGGAATCGGGCGAGGCCGGCATCATCGCCGGGCTCGTCCGCGCGGTCTGCGCCGAGCACCCGATCGACCGCTCGCGCATCTACATCGCCGGGCTCTCGGCCGGCGGCGCGGCGGCGGCCAACATCGCCCGGGCCTATCCCGACCTGTTCGCCGGGCTCGGCGTGCATTCGGGGCTCGCGGCGGGTTGCGCCCGCGACCTGCCCTCGGC
>JAGTAM010000075.1 GCA_023422485.1 Pseudomonadota bacterium
TCCTTGCGGCGGTCACCCTCGGCATCCTGCGCGGCGAGGCGGCGACCGCCGCACGGTCTCCGACCGGATCGGGCGAGGCGGCGCGTGCCTGATACGCCCTCCCATCCTGAGCGCCGCGCGTCGGGACGGGCCCCGGACACCGCTCCGCGCCCTGCGTCGGGTCTCGCTCCATGACCGCCACGAGTCGTCCCGCCACCGGCCTCCCTGCCGCGAATCCGGCGGCCGCCGGCCTGCGCGCCGCTCCGCTCCTGAGTGGGTTTTCCGGCCAGCGGTGGCGGCTCGCCTTCGTCGTCTTCGCGGTGATGATGTGCGTGAACGCGTTCTACGTGGTCTTCCTCGGCAGCAACAACGAGGTCGGCAACACGAAGACGCTGATGCCGTCGAACCGGAACAACCTGCTCTATGTCGGCCTCTGGCTCGCTCTCTACGCCCTATCCGTCTGCGTGATCCTGCGCGACGTGCTGCGCAACGGGATCGACCTCTGCCTGATCGCCGTCCTTCCGCTCGCCGGATACATCCTGCTCTCCACCTGCTGGGCGACCGATAGCTGGGCCTCGCTGGTTCCCGCGGCGATGCTCGTCCTGAACATCGCCATCGCCGCGGCCCTGGCCTCCATCGTCCATCCGGCGGTGTTCCTGAGCCTGTTTGCCTGGACCAACGTCTTCCTGGTCGCGTCCTCCCTGGTGATGGTGGTGGTCCTGCCCGATGCGGTGCGCACCGACATCACCCGGCCGGGCTTCCTGATGTCGGGCGAGCTGTTCGGTGCCTATGGCAGCAAGACCCTGCACGGCATGTTTGCCGCAAGCTCCATCCTGATCCTGCTGGTCCTGCCCGGCGCAAGCTCACGGGGATTGCGGGTCCCGGCACTGGGCATCCTCGCGCTCGGGCTGATCCTGGCCAACTCGGCGTCCTCCGTCAGCGCCATCGCGCTGGCGGGCGTGACGCTGCTCGCCGCGCGGCTGCTGCCCGGCTGCGGCCGAGTCATCTTCGCGGCGGTGACCGGGTTCGCGATCCTGCTCTCGCTGATCTTGCCCTTCATCGGGGTCGGCGACATCGCCGTCGCGCTCGGCCGCAGCCCCGACTTCACCGGTCGCAGCAAATTCTGGCCCTACGCCCTCGAAGTCTTCCGCGACCGGCCTGTGTTCGGCTACGGCTATCTGAGCTTCTTCAACACCGATCCGTTCTCGAAGGCTTGGACCGTGTGGGAGCGCGAGATGTACTTCTTCACGCCCGATTTCCACAACACCTTCCTCGACACCCTGGTCGGCCTCGGCCTGGTTGGAGGCGCGTTCTATCTCGTCCTGCTCTTTTCCTCGTCCTGCATCTTTGCCCATCCGAGTCTGGAGCGCAGCACGGCCTTCCTGCTCTCGGCTCTTCTGATCGCCTTCATCCTCAACAGCGCGACCAACTACATCTTCCTGGCGCACAACCGGATGTCGACGATCTTCCAGTTCTACTGTCTGTTCGTTCTCTGCCGCCGGTATCGACCCCGCCTGCCGCAGCCTGCCCTCGCCTGAGCCGAACCGGCCGGCCACCCGATTGGGCGGGCCGATCCGCCGGTGCGCGAGAGGGCGCGGTCAACGACGAGTATGCCTGCGCCGTGTGCGCATCACGGGCAATCGAGCGACGATCGCCGCCCCGATCCGACGGCATTCCTGCACCGGCGTGCCGCTTCCCGGACGCCTGTGTGACAATGGTGCTTCTCAGTACGGATTTTCGCCCAACTCCTTCCGATCCCTCAGGAAAGAGTATGGTGCGGCCAAGAGGACTCGAAACATCATTTGACTGTTGCTTCGAAGCTGAGGACGACTAAACGGACCATATTGTGCTAGAGTTTAGTGTATCCGTCAACCGAACCTAACGCATCGTCTTGTCAGACATTCTGAGGTATAATTCGCGATGCTCGGGCCGGTCATAAAGCAAAGCTCATGTGAGGAATCCCTGACGCTAGGTCGACCTTATTGGAAAGACGGCGACGAGACCAACGACGAGATGGATGGCTGTCTGTGATCCGGCGCCTGATTCCGAAGCTGTTAGTGGATTGGAGGGCTCAAGACCTTTGTCCTCTGAGGGCACTGAAGGTAACTTTTTCTCAGTGCAGGCAGTTATCTCTATGCGTAGATAAGGATATTTCCTTAGGGATGACTGCTAAACCATATCCAAGCGTTGTCAGCCGATCAATGGAAACCATCATCGCACAACGATAGCGCACCGATAGTGAATCGATATAAACGAAAATTTAGGTGCGCTACAGTGATCCATCTTCCACCACTTGCCTCGGTGATCATACATTAATGAGCTTGCTGCGGCTTTAAGTTCAATATCTCGTCTATGTTGCGAACAGTTGCATTGCTTCTTCTAACAAGCTTCCTCTGCAGTCGTTCGAGTTTGTTAAATATATCGTGAGTATATTTCTCATATCCTGATGATTTCAGTGATTCGTATGATAATTTAGCCCGTTTCGTCTTATTGTCCTTTTCGAAATCTCCATTCCAAAATGAAATGTCGTTGAAGAGTTTATGGTCGAGTTTGTAGTCAGAACGAACCGCTGCAAGAACTGGCTTGTCAAGTTCTTTGTAGTTGTTGAAATCGGTTTTGCTAAATGAATAGTCTGGATAAAGCTTAAATATCAGACTAATAAAATCGTGATCTTTAGAAGCGCGTGAAACGGCTATTCGATCCTTATCGTCAACTCTCATAACACGGATCGAGCAATTGAAGTGTCTAATGAACGAAACCACATCCTCATGACAATTCATGAGTTTGGCTTTGTCGATGATTCTCTTTAAGTTTGGTATGATGAAATTAGTTTCCATCTTGTCGCGTTGCATGTCTAGAAGCATGGACAAAACATTATCATTTGGCCTTCCTACTAAGCTAATGCAAATGTCGCCAAATCTAGTATCTATAAAGTTTGCAAGACAAAATGCAGCAAAGTATTCTTGGAAACTACGGTGCGTAAATATATAATGAAGTCCTTCACGCTGCATTATGCATATTGATTCAGACAGGTCTTTTATGAAGCATTCGATATCGACAGAGACATCATTTACTTTGAACGCCTTTTCCGAATAGGTCCTTATGTCTGTTTCTGTGAGTTCAAATTTCTCATCAAAATAACTGATCATGCAGAAATAAGAGAAATACCTTTTGAATCTATCTATCGGCAGATCAGTGTGTTTCTTACGTTGGAATCCTTCCTTAGTCGCGTCATGGCGAAGGAAGAGAGTATCAAAGGCCTGATCGAAAAAGATATAAATTTTCTCTGGTATGTCTGCAAATTGATCAAATGTGAGAAGCATCATTGTTGTCAGCAATGGGCTTGATAGAAAGCTCTTATGTTTGTCGTATAGGTCTTTCTTTACGCGTTCTATAAATCTTTTCTTTGTTGAGCGATCATATGAAAGCTTATTTAGCAAATCAATGGTTTGCTTTCTCCCCAATGGAAGTACGCGATAATTAGAAAACATTTGCCATGCATCGTACCGGCTATCGAAGCGGCCGGAAACGACTACTATGGCCTCAGGGTGTGAATGGCTAAGAGAAAGTATTTGCTTCTCTATCGAATCCTTTTTCTCTTGGACGATTTCGTCAAATCCGTCGAGTATAAATACGAAGAGACCTTCATGTGTAGCGGCCTCAAAATGACTTTGCGATATTTTTGACTTAACGTCGATAACACTTCGGTAGATATATGCGAGAAGGTCGTCGCTTTGGAATTCATTAATACGTCTAAGTTCAATGAATATTGGAACCTTTCCCTTCGGATTGTTGAATATTGACAACCAAAGATATTTCATGAAGACAGTTTTGCCGTCTCCGCCCCTGCCCATTACGCAGACTCGTTTTGATTGATGAAGGCTTTCGATTAGATCATAGTCATCGATCGTCTCGTCATTTTTCTGAAATCTCGTATTAACATAGATTGACAACAAATCGACAGGTGATGCCCTGTTTAGAATCGTCTTGACGTATGCGCATCTCTCAAAAGTTGCTTGTAAATGAGGCTCAAAATCGGTCTGAAACGCTTCGTATATCACAGAAAGCCGCTTACTCGCGCTAGCCATCAATCCTTCACCGATTTTTGAGGCTAGAGCTTTGAAGCCTGCCTGCGCGATTGACGCGCCCAACGAGGCAGTTCCGATATCGCTCAATTTAACGCTCCCCAACAAGCAATTGTTATATTTCTAGGGATTCTATCGGGCAATATTTTATGAGTAAACCCATGCGAGTCACTGCCGAGAGACACCCGTCCATCTGATGCGGGTGTCTTTTTAGAGTCGACATTCATGTTATGAGACGGCATGGTGCGAGGGTCTAGACTCATAAGAGACAATCACGCCATGGCGACCTACGGATATGCAAGGGTCAGTTCGGCCTCGCAGTCCCTGACGATCCAACAGGAAGCCCTAAAGGCGTATGGGTGTGAAATCATCCGGGCGGAGACGCACACGGGGACGAAGGTCGACGGCCGAACGGAGCTTGAAACGCTTCTGCAGTTCGCTAGGGCCGGAGATCGGATCGTCGTCACCCGCATCGATCGCCTTGCACGCTCCATCGCCGACCTATCAGCTATCGTGAAGCGGTTGGAATCGATGGGCGTAATCCTCGTCGCCATCGAGCAGCCCATCGAGACGTCCACACCTGCCGGCCGATGCTTCCTACAGATGCTCGGCGTGTTCGCGGAGTTCGAGACGGCCATCAGGCGTGAGCGTCAGATGGAGGGCATTGCGAAGGCCAAAGCCGAAGGGGCGTTCAAGGGCCGCAAGCCTTCCATCGACGGAGCCCGTGTGAGGGAACTGGCGGCATCGGGCATGGGCGGCACCGCGATCGCCAAGGAATTAGGTGTCAGCCGAGCGTCGGTCTACCGGCTGCTTGGGACGGATCGAACAACAGTTGTCGCAACCGTTTGACCGTCGTTGATCGACGCTCGACGGACTATGCGGCCACGATGTGCAGATCGTGTGATTCGGCAGCGATGACACCGCTGATCCGCTCTAGGCGTTCTAGAGAGAGTCATGCTCGAAAAGCGAATTTCCAGCATGATCGCTCTCTAAAACACAGTCGGTTTCAGATCGTAGTCAGGTTCGGTTGTCTCGTTGCGACCTCATCTTATCGATGCTCGAGTTACGCAAAAGACAGAAGGTGGATTAGGTAGGGACGCACCATCCTTTCGTATTCGCGCCACTGGATATCCAACAGCATCGCGAGAATCTGATCGAATGCCTCTACGCTAATCTCGCGTACGAATGTATTCAGGTTTTCGGTATGGAAAATAATTTCCAGGCAGCACTTCAATTCGAACAGCAAATAGTTGTTGCAAAATTCGTGCACGCCTGCAAACTTTTCGGATTCAAGGATGTCCACCGCTCGGCAAAAGATAACCGATAAGATTTGAACATCTGCGTCACAGGAATTGGTCGAAGGTGCGAAGTTAGAGTCCGTCATATTTGGTTGTTCCTAAGTTTTGAGATCAATGAGTGGCCGGAGCCATTGTCAGTTTCCGCCACATAAGTCATGTGTGCCGCTGCTGACTTGAGTGTTTTAGAAATGCATGGGTAAGGAATGAACCCGGTTCTTCCAGTTAGCCGCGCTTGCCCTTGCTCCTTAGGAAGCGGAACTTTCAACTGCTTCGGCGCAGGGTTTTGCGCACCATACCTAGAGCCGTTCCTGCTCACGTAGTGACGGCCAAGTCGGCATCGTCGCCGGCGGCAGCGAGGGAATTGCGGCACTCGTCTGCCGTGAAGCGAGCCGAAGCCTGCCGGATGGCGTGCCACAGATCGGGGACGGTGCGGGCTGCTGCCGTCCGGAGCAGACAGGGCGGCGGTGATCGTGGTGGTCTTGTAGTGCCCGTGCGGGACTGCAAGCCGGCAGCGCTCGCCCCGCGGAGCCCGACCGTAGCGGCGTGCCATGTTGATGGCCGCGGCGGTCTCGTCGAGGAAGACCAGCCTGTCGGGATCGAGGGCGTCCGGATTCTCGAACCAAGCGTCGCGGGCCGCCCTTACGTCCTCGCGCGCCTGCTCGGCAGCGTGGATCGCCCCTTTTT
>JAGTAM010000403.1 GCA_023422485.1 Pseudomonadota bacterium
TCAGGTTCTGGCAGGGCTCGCCTTGCACGCTGCGACCGATGCGCGGCGCTGAACGTCGAATTCGGCAGGACAGGTTCGAGACCACGATGCAGACACGGCGCGGCCCCTTCGCATGAGCCTCACCACCGTTCTCTCCGAAGAGTCCGAAGCGACGGGCGCTCCCGCGCGTCGAGCCGCGCTTCTCGGCGGCGGGGCGCGGCTCGCGCTCGGCCTGCTGCTGCCTCTCGCCCTCGCGCTCGGCTGGGAGATCGCGGTTGCGGCCGGGCTCGCCTCCGGGCGCCTGCTGCCGCCGCCGAGCCGGGTCGCTGCCGCGCTCTGGGCACTCGCGGCATCGGGCGAACTCTGGACCCATGTCGAGGCGACCCTGATCCGCGTCGGCCTCGGCTTCGCCTTCGGGGCGGGTGCCGGCATCCTCGCGGGCGCGCTCACCGCGACCCTGCCCGCGCTGCGGTGGCTGGTCGATCCGAGCCTCCAAGCCCTGCGCGCGGTGCCCTCCCTCGCCTGGGTGCCGCTGTTCATCCTGTGGTTCGGCATCTTGGAGACGCCGAAGGTGGCCCTCATCGCCGTCGGCGTGTTCTTCCCCGTCTATATCGGCGTGGCCGGTGCCATCGCCTCGGTCGATCGCAAGCTGGTGGAAGTCGGCCGCATCTTCCGCCTCTCGAAGGCCGCGCTTGCCCGGCGCATCCTCCTGCCGGCCGTGCTGCCGGCGACGCTGACGGCTCTGCGCACCGGGCTTGGCCTCGGCTTCCTGTTCGTGGTGGCCGCCGAGCTGATGGGCGCCTCCGAGGGCCTCGGCTACCTGCTCCTCGACGGCCAGCAATTCAGCAAGCCGGATCAGATCCTGGCCGCGATCATCAGCTTCGCCGTCGTCGGCAAGGCGGCCGACGCCGTGCTCGTCGCGCTCACCAGCCCGCTGGTGCGCTGGCAGGACACCGCGCGGGAGACGCTGTGAGCCTGCCATGCTGAGCATTCAGACTCTCTCCAAGACCTATGCCGACGGCACCCGCGCGCTGGAGGGCATCGACCTCGCCGTGCCGAATGCCGAGATCGTCGCGCTGATCGGCGGCTCCGGCTGTGGCAAGACCACGCTCCTGCGCCTCATTGCCGGGCTCGACCGGCCGAGCGCCGGCCGGATCGCGCTGGACGGCGAGCCGATCACCGGGCCGCATCCCGGCGTCGGCCTAGTGTTCCAGGAGCCGCGCCTGCTGCCTTGGCTGACGGTGGCCGACAATGTCGGTTTCGGTATCGAGCATCTGCCGAGGCGCGAGCGGCGGGAACGCGTCGCCCACGCCCTGGAGCGGGTCGGCCTCGCCGAGCATGCCGGGCGTTGGCCCCGCGAACTGTCCGGCGGGCAGCAGCAGCGCGTCTCGATCGCCCGCGCCTTCGTCGCCAGCCCGCGGGTGCTGCTCCGCGACGAGCCGTTCTCGGCTCTCGACGCCTTCACCCGCAAGGACCTCCACCGCCATCTCCTCGCCCTGTGGGAAGAGGTGCGGCCGACGGTGCTGATCGTCACCCATGATGTCGCCGAGGCGGTGGCGCTCGCCGACCGCGCCATCGTCATGCGCCCGCGCCCCGGCCGCCTCGACGAGACGGTGGCCCTGCCGCTGCGCCGTCCGCGTGACCCGGCGGCGCCGACGAGCGAGGCGGCGACGCGCGCGATCCTCTCCGCCCTCGATCATTCGCTGCGCCCACGCGACGCCTCCCGTGCACCGGAACTGACAGGCGGCAGCTCGTTCTGAGATGACGCGGGGGCGTGAAAACCGCTAAGCCCGGCCCCGTCAGAAGAAACCGGAGGAACTCCATGGACGCCAACGCCCTGCGCGCTCACCAGCCCCCGCTCAAGAACAAGTACCGCGAGACGCCGGATTCCGCCGTCATCACCCTGAAGGCGAAGGGGGCGCTGGACGACACCAGCATCGCCTGCAAGGTCGAGACCGGCCGCGCCCTCGCGGTCGCCGGCCTGCATCCCGCCCCCGGCGGATCGGGCGCCGAACTCTGCTCCGGCGACATGCTGCTGGAGGCGCTCGTCGCCTGCGCGGGCGTGACGGTGAAGGCGGTGGCGACCGCGCTGGAGATCCCGCTCAAGGCCGGCACGGTCAGCGCAGAGGGCGACCTCGACTTCCGCGGCACGCTCGGTGTCGACAAGGAGGCGCCGGTAGGCTTCCGCGCCATCCGCTTGACGTTCGACCTCGACACCGACGCGCCCCAGGAGAAGCTCGACCAGCTCCTGAAGCTGACCGAGCGCTACTGCGTCGTGTTCCAGACCCTCAACCACAAGCCGGAATTGACGGTGAACGCCTCGCGCTCCTGAGCGGCGAGGCCTATCTGTCGGGCGTCATGCGCCTGCTCATCATCGAGGACGACCGCGAGGCCGCCGCCTATCTGGTCAAAGCGTTCCGGGAAGCCGGGCACGCCGTGGACCATGCCGGCGACGGCCTCGACGGCTATGCGCTCGCCCGCGAGGGCGATTACGACGTTCTGATCGTCGATCGCATGCTGCCGAAGCTCGACGGGCTCTCGCTCGTGCGCTCCCTGCGCGAGCAGGCGATCACCACTCCGGTCCTGATCCTCTCGGCGCTCGGTCAGGTGGACGACCGGGTGAAGGGCTTGCGGGCCGGCGGCGACGACTATCTTCCCAAACCTTACGCTTTCTCCGAGCTTCTCGCCCGCACCGAGGTGCTGGCGCGCCGCCGCACGGCAGCGACCGGCCAGAGCGAGGCCACCGCCTACCGCGTCGGCGATCTCGAACTCGACCGGCTCTCGCACCGGGTGACGCGGGCGGACCGCGAGATCGTGCTGCAGCCGCGCGAATTCCGGCTGCTGGAATACCTCATGCGCCATGCCGGGCAGGTCGTGACTCGGACGATGCTCATGGAGCATGTCTGGGACTATCACTTCGATCCGCAAACCAACGTCATCGACGTTCACGTCTCGCGGCTGCGCTCGAAGATCGATCGCGGCTTCGAGCATCCGATGATCCATACCGTCCGCGGTGCCGGCTACGTCATCCGGCCGGAGGAGCCGCAGGCCCCGTGAGCCCGGCCGCATCGCCGCCGCAGGACGGGGTCCTCGCGCGTCTGGGAAAGATCTTCCGCACGACGGCCTTCAAGCTGTCGCTCGCCTACCTCGTTCTGTTCGCGGTGCTGGCCTCGCTCGGACTCGGATACGTCGCCTGGAACGCGCGCCGCGTGCTCGACGATCAGATCGTCTCGACCATCGATGCCGAGATCAACGGCCTGTCGGAGCAGTACACGGCGGGCGGTCTGCGCCGGCTCATCGCGGTGGTGGAGCGGCGCGCCAAGGAACCCGGTGCCTCGCTCTATCTCGTCACCACGCCGGCCGGCGAGCACATCGTCGGCAATGTCAGCCGCGTCTCGCCCGACATCCTCGCCCGGCCGGGCCAGTACGAGGGCTACTACGGCCGCGGCTCCGAAGCGGACCAGGGCGAGCACCGCGCGATCATGCGCGTCTTCAACCTCGCCGGCGGCTTTCGCCTCCTGGTCGGCCGCGACACCGAGGAGCGCGACCGCCTGCGCGCGGCGATCGGCAACACCTTCGGCTCCTCGCTCGCGCTGGTGGTGGTGCTCGGCGTGCTCGGCGGCTGGTTCGTGGCGAGCCGCGTCCTGAAGCGCGTGGATGACATGACCGAGACGACCCGCACCATCATGGCGGGCGATCTCGACGGGCGCCTGCGGGTCGCCGGCACCGGAGACGAGCTGGACCGCCTCGCGCAGAACCTGAACCTGATGCTGGAACGCATCGGCGAGCTCATGCGCGGCATGAAGGAGGTCTCCGACAACATCGCCCACGACCTCAAGACGCCGCTCACGCGCCTGCGCAACCGCGCCGACGAGGCCCTGCGCACGGCTGAGACGCCGGAGGCCCTGCGCACGGCGATGGAAGGCGTGATCGAGGACAGCGACGGGTTGATCCGGGTGTTCAATGCGCTGCTCACCATCGCCCGCCTGGAGGCCGGCAACGCGCCCGAGAGCGTGCGTCGCTTCGATGCCGGTGAGGTGGTGCGGGAGGTGGTCGAACTCTACGAGCCGGTGGCCGAGGACCGGGGCCTGAGCCTGACCGTCTGCACGGAGCAAGATCTTTTCCTCGATGGCAACCGCGAGCTGGTGGGCCAAGCCATCGCCAACCTCCTCGACAACGCCATCAAGTACGGCGCGCAGTCACCCGAGACCGGTCCGCAGACGATCTCGGTGAGCGCCGTGCGGGCCGGCGGCGTCATCCGGCTCACTGTGGCGGATCGCGGCCCCGGCATCCCGGAAGGGGAGCGCGGACGGGTGCTCGACCGCTTCGTGCGGCTCGACGCGGCCCGTTCACGTCCCGGCTTCGGCCTGGGGCTGAGCCTCGTCAACGCCGTCGCCCGGCTTCACGCCGGAAGCCTCGAGCTTGCCGATAACCGACCAGGCCTCGCCGTCACGCTGAGTCTTCCGTCCGGCGCGGCTTAGCCGCGGGGATCTCAGTTGAGGAAATTGCGTACGCCGTCGGGATCGGCGAGCGTCATCTGCGGACTGCCGGGCAGAGCGAAGACCACCAGCAGGACCGCGAGCGTGACCGTGGCCAGTCCCAGCACCGCTCCGAGCCGCTGCGAATCGAATCGGCGGCTCGCGATCAGCGCGCAACCGAGCGTGAAGATCGCGGCCTCGGCGAAGGGAAACAGGTTGCTGCTGCTCATCGATTCACTTTCGTCGTCGGTTGCCGAGTCGTCCGCCGAAGGTGCTACGGAAAGGTGCCCCTTCAGCCACGCCGGGTTCAACCATCGAGCGGCCAGACCGCTCCCGCAATACGGCTCAGCGATCGCCTCATGTCAGGACGGCTGGTCCGCCGAAAAATTCCGTATCCGTCGCTTGGCGGCGCGTTTCGGACCGGCGTCGCGGAGCACGTGAGCCGTTGCGAGCCCTGGAAGCCCCTTGGCAGAACTCGATTTGCGCGTTTCATGGGCAGAAGCCGCGGTCCGACAGCGATGCGGACGCTTCAAAGCGAAAAAGGGACGGCATGGGCAGGCGAAACGACGGGCCTTCTGCCCGCGACGACGGCACGACCTCCCTGATTGCGCGCTTGGGACAGGCCCCACCGCTCACGAACCCCGAGGCGGCGCAGGCGCGTTTGGCCGACATCGACGACGCGCTTCCCCCCGCCCTGCGCGAGGGCGCGGGGCGGGACCTCCTCGCGGCGCTCGCCGACCATTCGACCTTCCTCTGGTCCCTGGCCTCGCGCGATCCCGCGCGGCTGGTGCGCCTTTTCGATGAAGCCCCGGAGGCCGCGGACGCCCGCATCATCGCGGCCCAGCGCGCCGCCGGACGGGCGGGGGAGGGCGCGGCGCCCGATCTCGACGCGGTCGGCAAGATCCTGCGCCGCAACCGCGCCGAGCACGCGCTCCTCGTGGCACTCGCCGATATCGGCGGGGTCTGGTCGCTGGAGCGCGTGACCGCCGCGCTCTCCGATTTCGCCGATGCCTCGGTCTCGGCGGCCGTCGATGCCATGCTGCTCCAGGCCGCCGCCGCCGGTCGTTTCCTGCCGAAGGACCGGGACGAGCCGCAGGCGGGTTCGGGGCTCGTCGTACTGGGTCTCGGCAAGCTCGGCGGACGCGAGCTGAACTATTCGAGCGACATTGACCTGATCGTCTTCTTCGATCCCGAGACCGCGCCCCTGAAGGAGGGGCTGGAGCCGACGCCGTTCTTCACGAAGCTGGCGCAGGGCGCAGCCAAGCTGCTGCAGGAGCGCACCCGCGACGGCTACGTCCACCGTGTGGATTACCGCCTGCGCCCCGATCCGGGCTCGACGCCGACCGCCATGAGTCTCTCCTCGGCCTACGTCTATTACGAGACCACAGGGCAGAACTGGGAGCGGGCGGCCTTCATCAAGGCCCGCGCCATCGCCGGCGACATTCCCGTCGGCGAGCGGTTTCTCGCCGACCTCACACCCTTCGTCTGGCGCAAGTATTTCGACTTCGCCGCGATCGCCGACGTGCACGCCATGAAGCGGCAGATCCACGCCGTGCGCGGGCACGAGGCGCTTGCGGTCGCCGGCCACGACATCAAGCTCGGCCGCGGCGGCATCCGCGAGATCGAGTTCTTCGTTCAGACCCAGCAACTCGTCTTCGGTGGACGGCGTCCGAGGTTGCGCGGGCGCTCGACCGTGCCGATGCTGGCCAGCCTGCACGAGGACGGCTGGATCTCGGTGCAGGCGCGGGACGAGCTGACCGAGGCCTATTCCTTCCTGCGCACGATCGAGCATCGCCTGCAGATGGTGCGCGACGAGCAGACCCAGCGCCTGCCGACCGACCGGGCCGAGCTGGAGAATTTTGCGCGCTTTGCCGGATATCCGGATCTTGCCGGCTTCGAGGCGGCCCTGCTCACCCATGCCCGCCGGGTGCAGGCGCATTACGCCCTGCTGTTCGAGGCGGGGCCCGAGCTCTCCTCGGAGGGGGGCGACCTCGTCTTCAGCGGTGCCGCCGACGATCCAGCGACGCTGGCGACCCTGCAAAGCCTCGGCTTCCGCGATCCGGAGCGTGTGACCGACACCGTGCGCGGCTGGCATTTCGGCCGCCGTGCGGCGGTTCGTAGCCCCCGTGCCCGCGAAGTGCTGACCGAACTGGTCCCCGCCCTCATCAAGGCGCTCTCCGGCACGCCCGATCCGGATGCGGCTCTGGCCAATCTCGATCGCGCCTTCGGCCGCATGCCGGCGGCGGTGGAGCTTCTGACCATCCTGCGCGAGCACGAGCGCCTGCGGCTGCTCTTCGCCGACCTGCTCGGCAGCGCCCCGCGGCTCGCGGGCACGGTCGCGTTCTCGCCGCACGTGCTCGACGCGGTGATCGACCCCGACTTAGTCGATCCCACCGTCGATGCGGCGGCGATCGCCGCGCATTACCGTGCTCTGCTCGGCCGGCCCGACAGCCACGAGGTGTTCCTCGACCGCAGCCGCGACGCCGCGCGCCAGCTTCGCTTCCTCACCGGCGCCCGGATGCTCTCGGGCATCCTTACCCCACAGGCGGCGGGCTGCGCCTTCTCGGCGATCGCGGATGCCGCCGTCGCGACCGCCCTGGAGGCCGTCTCAGAGACCTTCTTCGCCGATCACGGGGAGATACCGGGAGGCCGCATGGTCGTGCTCGGCTATGGCCGGCTCGGCTCGCGTCAGCTCACGGCCGAATCCGATCTCGACCTCGTCGTGCTCTATGATTTCGACCCGGAGAACCGCACCAGCACCGGCAAGAAACCCCTCGACGCGGCGGTGGCCTATAACCGCTTGACCCAGCGCCTCGTGGCCGCGCTCACGGCTCCGACTCGGCGCGGCCTGCTCTACGAAGTGGACCTGCGCCTACGCCCCGGCGGCGGCCAGGGTGCGACGGCGGCGCAGTTCCGCAGCTTCCGCGCCTACCAGCGCGACGAGGCCGATTTGTGGGAGCACATGGCCCTGACCCGCGCCCGCGTCATCGCCGGCGATGAGAGCCTCGCCGCGGAGGCTCAATCCGTGATCCGCGAGGCGCTGATTCAGCCCCGCGATCCCGCCGCGGTGAACCGCTCCGTGCGAAGCATGCGCGCCACTGTTGAAGACGAGAAGGGCGACCATGGCCCCCTCGACCTCAAGCTCAGTCCCGGCGGTCTGCTCGATCTCGACTTCCTGGCGCAGGCCCTCGTGCTCGGCCATGCCCATGCCCATCCCGAGCTGATCGGCCACGATGCGCCGGAGGTGATCGCGCGGGCGGCGCAGGCCGGGCTCATCGCCGCCGACGAGGCGGAACCGCTCGACGGCGCCTACCGGTTCCTCGACGACGTGCACCACTGGCAGCGCCTGATGGTCGAGGGCGACCCGACCCAGGCCTCCGACGTGGCCCTCGCCCGCCTCGCCCGTGCCGCCAACCTGCCCGATCCGAGGGCGCTCACCGCCCGACTCGATGAGGAGCGGCGGACGGTGCGGACCATCTTCGACCGCCGTCTTGGCCAGCCGGACGCGGGGTGAGCCGATCTGCGCCTTGCGTGATCGGTTCCCAGCCCCCTAATCTGAGGGACATGAGCGTCGTCGCGATCGATTTCGAGACCGCCAACGAGCGGCGCGACAGCGCCTGCGCGATCGGCCTCGCCTGGATCGAGGGCGGCCGCGTGGTGCGGCGGGAGACGCGGCTGATCCGCCCGCCGCAGATGCGGTTCTCCCCCGGCAACATCCGCATCCACGGCATCCTGCCGGCAGATGTACGCGATGCGCCAACTTTCCCGGAAATCTTCGCCGAGTTCCTGCCCGACCTGTCGGGCAGGCTGATGCTGGCCCACAATGCCGGCTTCGACATGGGCGTGCTCGCCGCCTCGCTCGCGGCCTGGGGCGAGGCGGTGCCGGACATGGCCGGGCACTGCACCCTGCAGATCGCCCGGCGCATCTTCCCCGATCCCGGTGGCCACGGGTTGGCCAAGGTAGCGGGGCGTCTCGGCATCCGCTTCGAGCACCACGATGCCGGCGAGGACGCCTATGCCTGTGCCGAGATCGCGCTCGCGGCCTTGCGCGAGACCGGTGCCGCCGACATCGCCGACCTCGCCCGCGGCCTCGGGCTGACGCCGATCCGGGCCGTGGCCGGTCCGCGGCGCGACTTCAGCCGTTCCACCTCCGCCCATGCCCTACGGGCCTCCGGCATCGTCGATCTGCGACCGAAGGGCGACCTGCGCTTCGCCATGCGTGGCAGCACCGGCAGCCGCTACGTGCTGGAGTTCGAGGAGCGGACGGACGGACCTTATCTGCGCTGCTCGTGCCCGGCGGGCACCCACCGGCGCCGCTGCCGCCACGTCGATGCTCTGGTCGAGGGCGACGTCACCGATCTCACCTCGAACAATTTCGACGATGTCGAGCGCCTGCGACAGTTGCTGGACGGCAAGAGCGTCGGACCGGTGCGGATGAAGGGCGTGGCAGCCGCCTGACACGGTCTTCGGCTCGTCCGTCCGGTCCCGCCTCTCCGTCAACCCGGCTCCGCCGATCCGCGCCTCGGAATGACGAAGTGAGCCGGGGCGAAACCATCGACCGGACGACGCAGGAGTACCGAAGCGGTACATCCTTTTAGTACCGTGCGCTTGTGACGCCGATTATTGTGATCGCGACGCATGCGTGGAATGCATCGCGTGATGCGTCCCGGCGGGTGCCGACGCAGACGACTTGCTGTCGCGGTGCACCGAATAAGCTGCCGACCTGAACGCTCGATGCGCGCGCCGCGGCCTCCGTTGCAAGAGGTGTCGCCATGGATCACGAGACGATGCGTCGGACGACCGCCGAATTCTTCGGCACCTTCTGGTTGACCTTCGGCGGATGCGGCGCGGCCGTCCTCTCGGCAGCCTATCCCGAACTGGGGATCGGCTTCCTGGGCGTTGCATTCGCCTTCGGCTTCACCGTGCTGACGATGGCCTACGCCGTCGGCCATATCTCGGGCGGCCACTTCAACCCGGCCGTCACGATCGGGCTCTGGGCGGCTCGCCGCTGCGCCAGCCGGCACGTCCTGCCCTACATCATCGCTCAGGTCATCGGCGCCATGGTCGCGGCCTTCACCCTCTATACCATCGCCTCCGGAAAGGCGGGGTGGGTGCCGAACGGGTTCGCCTCGAACGGTTATGGTGAACTCAGTCCGGGCAAGTACGGCCTTGCCGCCTGCCTGATCACCGAGATCCTGACGACCTTCATCTTCATCTTCATCATCGCCGGCACGACATCGAAGGGTGCCGCCGCGGGCTTTGCCGGCATTCCCATCGGATTCGCCCTCGTGCTCATCCACCTGATCTCGATTCCGGTGACCAACACGTCGGTCAACCCGGCCCGGAGCACGGGTCCGGCCCTGTTCGCGGGCGCGGAGTACGTGGCGCAGCTCTGGATGTTCTGGTTGGCGCCGATCGCCGGAGCGATCGCCGCCGGGATCGTGGCACGAAGGCTCTACGAACCGGCCGACATGGTCGACACGGCCATCGTGGAAAGAGGCGCCGAGATCTGACGCCGAAGCCCAAGCGACGACGAGGCCTGCCGGGACCTCGCCGTCTGCGCCGTGGGACGTTCGCCCTTACAGACGTTCTTCCTCGAACGCCCGCACCCATTCCGCGCAAATGCCGGAACGGACGATATCGTCGAGGGTGAACTCCACGATCGGGATCGCCATCATCCGGCTCTTCACGAGGTGGATCACGGTGCGAAGCCCCGACGTCTCGCGCAGATCGGTCTGCGAGACGTCGCCATTGATGATGACCTGGCAATCGTCTCCGATACGGGTCAGGAACATCTTGATTTCGGCGGTGGTGGTGTTCTGCGCCTCGTCGAGGATCACGAGGCAGTTCTTGAAGGTGCGCCCGCGCATCACCTCGAAGGGCACCACCTCGATGTCGCCGGCCTTCACCGCGATATCGAACGCGGCCGCGCCCATGCGCTCCTTCATCGTCTCCGTGAGCGGCGCGACCCAGGGGGCGATCTTCTCTTCCAGCGTGCCGGGGAAGAAGCCGAGCGAGCGGCCGGAGGGGACGTTGGGGCGGGTGATGACGACTTTCGCGATCCGGCGCTGGCGAAGAAGATCGGCAGCGCGGGTGCCGGCGATGAAAGTTTTGCCCGTGCCGGCCGGGCCGAGAACGATGACTTGTGAAGATGACGCGAGGGCGTCGAGATACTGACCTTGTTTATCTGTCAGAGGTTGTATCGGTGCGGGGTTACGTTCCTCGTCGAAGCGTGTCCGATGCATCCGGATCGGTCGGTCCTCAACCAGTTCAAGCCGTGCGCGTCGTCTCTTCATGGATCAACACTCCACCTTGACTCGTGCGTGACTCTCGCAAACTCGCTTTTTCAACCAGTCTCGACTGTCCGACTTCTCCCTCGATTCGGCGAAGACATCGCCGATCTTCTTTCATCTTGACGCAAGAGCAAAGCCAAACCCCGTGAGTCGGTTCCACGGCGTGTCGCGAAGGCTGTGGAACGCGACTTTACGGCAACGCTTCGCCTGCCCGTTGAGGGTTGCAAGCGCGAGCGACGGGGGCGTGACGGCTTTGAGAAGAAGCGATGACCCCGGCGCCTTTCGGCGCTGCCGGCGGATCGGAGCGATCCATACCAAAGCCATCGCGGGCGTCGCCCTCCCGGGGCGGCGGCGCAGCCGGCGGAGGCCGCCGGCAGGACGCTTCAACCGGGCTGGAGGAAGCTGTCGAGCACCATCTTCCGGCCGGCCTTGTCGAAGTCAACGGTGAGCTTGTTGCCGTCGATGCCGGCCACCGTGCCGGGGCCGAACTTGGTGTGGAAGACCCGCTGGCCATGCTCGAAGGAAGACGGTGCGCCCGTCGATTTGGCGATCAGCTCGCCTTCGATCTCCCGCGGCCCGGCCGAGCGACCGCCGCGTCCCTGCCCGAGTCCCCCACCGAATCCGCCGGAGGTGTTGGCCTGCGCCCGCTGCCAGCCCGGCGTGCCGTAGGACGAGCCGAACGGCGTCGGGTTGCGGTCGAAGCGCGAGGCGCCCGCCGAGAAATGCGCCGGGGCCTCGACCACGTCGACGGCCTCGGGCGGCAATTCGTCGATGAAGCGCGAAGGGATGGTCGAGGACCACAGGCCGTGGATGCGCCGGTTGACGGCAAACGACAGCTTGGCGCGCTTGCGGGCGCGCGTCAGCCCGACATGGGCAAGCCGCCGCTCTTCCTCCAGCCCGGCCCGGCCGCTCTCGTCGATGGCGCGCTGGTTCGGAAACAGGCCGTCTTCCCAGCCCGGCAGGAACACCGTGTCGAACTCCAACCCCTTGGCCGCGTGCAGCGTCATCAGCGAGACGCGATCGGCCCCTTCCGCCTCGGAGGCTTCCATCACGAGCGAGACGTGTTCGAGGAAGGCGGCCATGTCGGGGAATTCTTCCATCGAGCGGACGAATTCCTTGAGGTTTTCGAGCCGCCCGGCGGCGTCGGCCGAGCGATCCTTCTGCCACATCTCGGTGTAGCCGGATTCCTCCAGAATCGTCTGTGCGACCTCCGGATGGGGCTTGGCCTCGACCAGCCGCACCCAGCGCGAAAAGCTCTCGACGAGGCCGCGCAGCATCGAGCGGGCACGGGGCTTCAGCTCATCGGTCTCGATCAGCTTCCGCGCGGCGGCGAGCAGGGGAATACGGTCGGCACGGGCATAGGCGTGCAGCGTCTGCAGCGTGGCGTCGCCCAGACCGCGCTTGGGCGTGTTGAAGATGCGCTCGAACGCGAGGTCGTCGGCGCCGTTCATGGTGACACGCAAGTAAGCCAGAGCGTCGCGGATCTCGGCCCGCTCGTAGAAGCGCGGGCCGCCGATGACACGATAGGGCAGGCCGACCTGAACGAAGCGGTCCTCGATCTCGCGCATCTGCGCCGAGATCCGCACCAGCACCGCGATCTCCGAGAGCGGATGCCCTTTGCGCTGGAGCGACTCGATCGATTCGGCGACCTGTCGGGCCTCTTCTTCCGAATCCCAGGCGCCGGTGACGGTAACCGGTTCGCCCTTCTCGTCCTCCGTCCGGAGCGTCTTGCCGAGCCGCCCCTCGTTCTTGGCGATCAGCCCTGAGGCAGCGGCGAGGATATGACCGGTCGAGCGGTAGTTGCGCTCCAGCCGCACCACGGTCGCGCCGGGAAAATCGTGCTCGAACCGCAGGATGTTGTCGACCTCGGCGCCACGCCAGCCGTAGATCGACTGATCGTCGTCGCCGACGCAGGCGACGTTTTTCCGAAGCTGCGCCAGCAGACGTAGCCAGAGATACTGCGCGACGTTGGTATCCTGATATTCATCGACCAAGATATATTTGAAGCGATCTTGATAATTCCTCAGGATGTCGGGGTTCTCGCGCCACAGCTTGAGGCACAACAACAAAAGATCGCCGAAATCGACCGCATTGAGGGTCGCAAGCCGAGCCTGATAGGCGGCGTAGAGCTGGCCGCCTTTGCCGAAGGCGAAGGCCTGCGCCTCCCCCGGCGGCACCTGCTCAGGAGCGAGGCCGCGGTTCTTCCAGCCGTCGATGGTGTGGGCCAGCGAGCGGGCAGGCCAGCGCTTCTCGTCGATGTTCTGGTCAGAGATGACCTGTTTCATCAGGCGGAGCTGATCGTCGGTGCCGAGAATCGTGAAGTCGGATTTGAGCCCGACCAGTTCGGCGTGTCGGCGCAGGATCTTGGTACCGATGGCGTGGAAGGTGCCGAGCCAGGGCATGCCCTCACCCGCCGGCCCGATCAGCCCGCCGATGCGATGCTTCATCTCGCGGGCGGCCTTGTTGGTGAAGGTGACCGAGAGGATGTCGTAGGGCCGCGCCTTGCCCGTCGCGATCAGGTGGGCGATGCGCGTCGTCAGCACCCGCGTCTTGTCGGTGCCGGCGCCCGCGAGCACGAGCACCGGGCCTTCCGTCGCCTCCACGGCACGGCGCTGCTCCGGGTTGAGACCGGAGAGGTAGGACGCGCCCTCGGGCCGCAAGGCGGCCATGGCGCGGGCGGCGATGGAGGTCGGGGCCGACGGCGCATCGTCGTCGGACGGGCGCGGCCGGATCGCGTCTGGCTCTTGCATCATGCGCGCATCCCTGGACCAAAAGGCGAACGCCGTCGAGACCCGATCCGGAACCGGCGGGTCCCCTCAAGCGTCACTTCGGAAGCCTGAAGCCGTAACCGATGAAGGAAACGAGGCCATGCGCGCCCCGTCGCTCGCCCTCCTGACCCTGCTCGCCGCTCTGACCCCGGCCCTCGCGCAGAGCCCCGGAAACCGCGGCGCCACGAGCCGGCAGAACGAAGGGTTCGAGTACCGCAACCAGAACCGCAATTTCGAACAGCGCCAGACCTTGGAGAACAGCGCGATCCGCAACCAGATCCAGCGGGCGCCGCTCAACGTCCCGCCCCCGGCCGGACCCGCCTACGGCATCCGGCGCTGACGGAAGGCGCAAGCTTAAGCGCGAGGTGCGGGCGGGCCGCGGCCTGTGCTATGGCGCAGGAACTCGGTGTGGCGCGCTTCGACAGGCTTATGTCCTTCGAACGCACGTGACCCGCGAACGAAGCCCTGCGGCCCGCAGGCCAGGCGGAAGCGATAACGGTGCGTGATTTCCTGACCGCGCTCGCGGGCGCCGTCGTGTTGGTTCTCGTCGCGGCCCTGGCCGTGCCGCCCTTCATCGACTGGTCGGGCCATCGCGCGCTGATCGACCGCACGCTGAGCGAGTCCCTCGGCGCCGGTGCCCGCAGCGAGGGCCCGATCGATCTGCGCCTGCTGCCCTCGCCGCATCTGCGCCTCGCCCGCCTGCGGCTCGGAACGGAGGATGGGCCGGAACTCGACGCGCAGAGCGTCGATGCCGAGATCGCCCTGGCGCCGTTGCTCAAAGGCGAGGTGCGCTTCGTCCAGACCTCGATCGAGCGGGCGCGGGTCACCCTGCCGGTCTCCGACGAGGCGCTGCTGCTGCCGCGCGATCCGCAGACCGTGCGGCGCGACATCGCGATCGACGACCTGCGCATCCGGCGCCTCAGCGTTGCCACGGCGCGCAGGGGCGAGGCGGCGCAGGAGCAGTTCGCGGCCGAGAACCTGCGCCTGCGAGCTCCGGCCCTGGCCGGCCCCTGGCTGGCCGAGGGGACGGCGAAGGGCAGTCCCTTCCATCTCGCGACCAGCACCGCCGGCCGCGACGGCAGTGTCTCGCTCAAGCTCACGGGCGGCGGCGACACCATGCCTCGCCTGGAACTCGACGCCCGGGTCGCCTTCGCCTCCGAGGACGCACCGGGCGGCGACCCTACCCATCGCGGCCTCGTCCCGGAGGCGGAGGGCACCGCGCGGCTGACCGTCGGTCCGCCGGTCCAGCCGGCCGGCGCGGTGGTGCCGCTGACCCTGGCGGCCAAGTTCGAGTCGCGCGGCCCGGTGGCCCAAGCCAAGACGGTGGAGATCGAACTCGATCCCGGCGGCAAGGCGGCCCGGCTTTCCGGCAGCGGCCGCCTCGACCTGCGCGAGGCCCGGCTCGGCCTGACGCTGCGCACCCGCCGCCTCGATCTCGACGGGCTGATGCTCTCCGGCGGAGGGCGCGGGCTCATCGCGCAGGGGCTGTCCTCGGGCGCGCTGACCCCGCCGATGCTCCTCGATCTCGACATCGCCGCCGAGAGCGTCGCGCTCGGCCTCGACGACTGGGCCAACGTCGCCTTTCGCGGAACCTTCGACCGTACCGGCGGCCTGGTATTGCGGCGCTTCGAGGGCACGGCGCCGGGAGCGGCGAGCGTTGCGGCGACGGGCGAGGCCGAACTGTCCGGGTCGCCCCGCTTCACCGGCCATGTGGACGTCGCCGCGCGAAACTCGGAGGCGCTCGGGCGCTATCTCGGCCGGCTCGGCACGGAGGAGAGCGTGGCGGCGATCCTCGACGGGCGCCCGTTCGAGCTCGGTACCGACCTCTCGGCAGCCGGGGGCGACCTCTCGCTGCGCAATCTGCGACTGGCCCTGGGTGAGGCCCGCGTCACCGGCAATGCCCGCTACGTCCGGGCCGATGCGAACGGGCGCGGACGTTTCGACGCGCAGCTCTCCGCCAGCGGAATCGACATCGCTGAACTGCCGCCGCTGGGCGACCTGATGTCCGGCCTCCACCGGCACGATCTCGGTCTCACCCTGCGGGCACGGGATGTGCGCTACGGACCCTCCGGGGCCCATTCCGGCAACGGCACCATCGCAGTGAGCCTGCAATCGGACGGCGCCAGCCTCGTCGTCGACACGCTCGACATCGCCGACCTCGCGGGGGCGAGCGCTCAGCTTGCCGGGCGGATCGCGCCGGACGGCTCGGGCCGAATCGAGGGCCGGGTCACCGCGGGCAGGGCCGCGCCCCTCCTCGCCCTGTTGGAACGCGGCGTCCTGCCCGAGGCCCGCTTCGTGCCCTCGAGCGTCCGCCAGAGCGGGCTGGCCCTCGACCTGACCCTGGAGCGGGAATCCGGCGAGGCGGACGCGCTGCGGGCCCGGGCCAAGGGTAAGGCCGGGGACGGCGATCTCGACCTCGCGCTCCTGACTCGCTCCGGCCAGATCGACCGGCTCGACGCGACGCTGACGACGCAGAAGACCGGCCGCTGGTTTGGCCGCGACGACATCGCCGCCTTGCGCCGGTCTGGTCGGCTGCGGCTGACCGGAGCCCGCTCTGCCGCCGGAACCGGGCCGGACGGTGCGCCGCTCGCGCTCGAGGTCGAGGGCGATCTCGCCGGCCTCGTCCTCTCGACCGCACGCCCGATCCTGCTCGCCGGCCTCGACCGTCCCCCGACCGGCGGCGCGGTGCAGCTGCAGGCGCCCGACCTCGCGCCCTTCCTCACTCTCGCCGGAGCCGCCGCGCCGACGGAAGGGGCGCTTCCCGCCTCCCTCATCCTGGGCCTATCGAACCGGAAGACGGCGCTGCACGTCGATGTCACGGGCCAAGTGGCGGGGAGCGACCTCGCCGCCGCCCTCGACCGCTCCCCGGACGGCGCGCTCACCGGGACCGCGACCCTTGCCCGGCTGTCCTTGCCGACACTGGCTGCGGCGACGGTGCTTTCCACCGACGTCGGCGGTCGCTTCGCTCCGGTGCCCGCCCAGCCACGGGTCGATCTCGGCCTCAAGATCGCCCAGCTCGATCTCGGCCGGGGCTTGATCGCCGACGGTGCCAGCTTGACGCTGGTGCGAGAGGGCGATGGGTTGAGCCTGCGCGACCTCTCGGC
>JAGTAM010000135.1 GCA_023422485.1 Pseudomonadota bacterium
CCGGTCTCTCTCGCGCGCGCCAGCACCGCCGCGACGTGAGCAAGCGATCCCTCTCCGGCAGCTTTCGCCGGAATGCCGCGCCGCGCAGGCTTACCCTTGCTGTTCGCCGCCGGGCCGAGGGGGCGTCGAGCATCCTTCGCCATGGACCAGCTGCTCCGTTGAACAGTTTGCGGATTTTGACAACATAGGGGCTGGGCCGACCCGGCGCAACGCGGTCATCCGCTGCTGCCGATCCGGCCGGCGAGATGTCGGACCTCCTCGGGGGAGGGGACAAGAAGCGGTGGGGCGCTACGCCCGCTTCTTGCCGGCGCTGTCGTATCGGGCGCGGTGCCCGTCGATTTCGGCGATGTGGCGGTGGGCCCATGCTCCGAGGGCGATCACCGGCTCCGACAGGGAATGGCCGAGCGCCGTAAGCTCGTATTCCACCTGCGGCGGGACGGTCGGGTAAACGGTTCGGAGCACCATCCCGTCCCGTTCGAGGCTCTTCAGCGTCCTGGTCAGCATCTGCTGCGAGATGCCCCCGACGGTGCGCTTGATGTCGTTGAAGCGTCGCGGTCCCTCGCGCAGCACCATCACGATGAGCACCGTCCACTTGTCGCCGACGCGGCTCAGGATTTCGCTGATCCTGCGGCAATCGCCGTGCAGGGCCGGGTTGGCAGGCAGATTCATGTGACCTGGTCCTAGAAAAATGCGTTCTTGGCGGCGCGATCCAGGTCTCATAGCTGGTGCAGGTCACAAATCCAGACTGGGATATGACCTTGAACCTTCTTCATATCGATTCGAGCATCCAGGGCGACGCCTCCGCGAGCCGGACGCTTTCGGCGGCGATCGTGAGCCGGCTGCAGGCCTCCGGCGGCGGAGTCCAGATCACCTCTCGCGATCTTGCGGCCGAGCCGCTGCCACACCTCACACTGGATGCATTCGCCAGCGGGCAGGCCCAGGCGGTGATCGAGGAGTTCCTGCGCGCCGATGTCGTCGTGATCGGCGCCGCCATGTACAATTTCACCATCCCAAGCCAGCTCAAGGCCTGGATCGACCGCATCCTCGTGGCGGGCAAGACGTTCCGCTACACGGCGCAGGGGGCCGAAGGGCTGGCTGGCGGCAAGCGCGTCATCGTCGCGCTCGCCCGCGGCGGCATCTACACCGATGGCGGCCCGGCGGCATCTCTCGAACATGCGGAGACATATCTGCGCGGGATACTCGCCTTCGTGGGGATCACGGATCCAGAATTCGTGATCGCGGAAGGGCTCGCCCTCGGAGACGAGGCGCGGCGCGCGGGGATCGATGGGGCTCTCGAACTGGTCCGGACGGTTGTCCCGCAACGGCTCGCCGCCTGATCGCCGGTCGGCCCGGGCGAGGCGTGGAGACCGAATGCCGTGCAGCCTCGGTCTCCCGCCCAGGGACGCCAGATCAGGCTGGACCGCCCCCGCAGCCCGTCATGTTGACCGTCATCGTGGCCCTCTCCTCCGGGGTCGGCGTGGAACCGATGCCCCAGGAGACGCCGAACGGGTCCTTCACCATCCCATAGCGGTCGCCCCAGAATTGCAGGCTGACCGGCATCAGCACGGTGCAGCCGGCCGCGACCGCCTGGTCGAAGACCCGGTCGGCACTGTCGACATGCAGGTGAAGGTTGAAGGCCTGCGGCGGCACGGCCGGGTAGCCGTGCTCCGGCATGGGATCCATCAGCATGAGGGAAGCGCCGTTCAGGTCCACGCGCGCGTTCATGATCCGGCCGTCTTCCATGTTCGCTCGCTGGCCGACCTCCTGCGCCCCGAAGGCGCGCTTGTAGAAGTCGATGGCACCCGCCGCATTCTCCAGCATGAGGTAGGGCACGATGCCGCCCTTGAGGGGCGTCATGGCCTGGGCTGCGTCGTTGGGAAGGGCGTCTGTCATCGGGCGTTTCCTAGCGTTCAGTCCGTATAGTTGATATCAACATATCATTCGCGTCAAGAACGGTGGGGCGCCGGCGCGTCCAGTCCTGGCGGCGAGAGCTGCCAGCGCAACCTCAACGCGCGCCGTACAGCCCTGCGCAACGCCCAGCTTGTCAGGGCCGGATTCCGGGGCGTAGTTTTTCATTGGTCCGATCAAAGGATCGAGCGCCGGCTGGGCTCAGCCGCGCCGACCCGGACCAGATCGGGCGAGATCAGCGCGGCAGTCCCGTGGCGTGCGGGAACTGCGAGTGGAGGCTCCGTCCATGATCCGACTCACTGTGAACGGGGAGCAGCGCAGCTTCGACGGCGACCCCGACATGCCGCTGCTCTGGTATGTCCGCGACGAGCTCGGCCTCACGGGCACGAAGTTCGGCTGCGGGGCCGCCCTTTGCGGGGCCTGCACGGTGCATCTCGGCGGGACGGCCGTACGCGCCTGCATCACGCCCATGGCCGCCGTCGAGGACCAGGAGGTGGTCACCATCGAGGCGCTCTCGCCGGACGGGAACCACCCGGTCCTGGTCGCTTGGCGCGACCTGAACGTCGCTCAATGCGGCTTCTGCCAGACCGGACAGATCATGCAGGCGGCCTCGCTCCTGAAGGAGAATCCGAAGCCGACCGATGCCCAGATCGACGAGGTGATGAGCGGCAATCTCTGCCGCTGCGGCACCTATCCGCGCATCCGCGCCGCGATCCATCGCGCGGCCGGGCAAGATTCCTCGAAGGAGGGAGGTCGGCTGTGATCCATCCTGCGCAACTCCAGGCCGAAGCGGCCTCTGCCCGCCCCATTGAGACCGATCTCGAGCTGCCTGCCGGGACGCTCGCCCCCGATGTCAGCCGCCGGGCGCTCCTCGGCGGCGCGGGCGCGCTGATCCTCGCGCTCTCTCTCCGCAATCCGGCCCAGGCGGCCGATCCGCAGAAGTTCGGGGCGGACGGCATGCCGAACGGCTGGCGCGACGATCCCACGATCTTCGTCGCCATCGCGCCCGACGGCACGGTGACGGTCACCAACCATCGCTCGGAGATGGGGCAGGGCGTGCGGACCTCGGTCGCCCTCGTCGTGGCCGACGAGCTCGACGCGGACTGGGCGCGCGTGCGGGTCGCGCAGGCCCCGGGCGACGAGGCCCGCTACGGCAACCAAGATACCGACGGCTCGCGCTCGCAGCGCCACTTCTTCCAGCACTTCCGCCATGTCGGCGCGGCCGCCCGCGCCATGCTCGTGCAGGCCGCCGCGAAGCAGTGGGACGTGCCCGCGAGCGAGCTCGTGGCCGAGAACCACCGCGTGACGCATCTGCGGTCCGGCCGCTCGGCCGGCTATGGCGAGCTGGCTGCGGCTGCGGCTGCACTGCCGGTCCCGCCGCGCGAGAGCGTGGTGCTGAAGAAGCCGGAGGCCTTCCGCTACATCGGCAAGGGCGAGATCGGCCTGATCGACAACCGCGTCATCACGACCGGCAAGGCAATCTACGGGCTCGATCACAAGCTCGACGGCATGCTCTACGCGGTCGTCGCGCGGCCGCCCGTCTATGGCGGCAAGGTCGCGAGCCTCGACGATGCCGAGGCCCGGAAGGTGCCCGGCGTGGTCAAGATCTTCACGATCGAACCCACCCCGATCCCGTCCGAGTTCATGCCGCTCGGCGGCGTCGCCGTCGTGGCCCGGAACACCTGGGCGGCCCTGAAGGCGCGCGATGCCCTGAAGGTCACCTGGGACGACGGGCCGAACGCCAGCTACGACACGAGCGCCTATCGGGCCGAGCTCGAGAAGGCCGTGCGGGCCCCCGGCAAGGTCGTCCGCAACCAGGGCGACGTCGATGCCGCGATGGCCAAGGCCAAGACGAAGGTCACGGCCGAGTACTTCGTCCCGCACCTCACGCAGGCGCCGATGGAGACGCCCTCGGCCGTCGTGCAGGTGAAGGACGGGTTCTGCGAGGCCTGGACCTGCACGCAGGCCCCGCAGGCGACGCATGACCGCCTGGCGAAGCGGCTCGGGCTTGCCTCGGACAAGGTCCGCGTGAACGTCACGCTGCTTGGCGGCGGGTTCGGGCGCAAGTCGAAGCCCGATTACGTGGTCGAGGCTGCCCTGTGCAGCCAGGAGGCCGGCGGCGCGCCCGTCCGGCTGCTCTGGACGCGGGAGGACGACCTCCGGCACAGCTACTACCACACGATCTCGGTGGAGCGGCTCGAGGCCGGGCTCGACGAGAAGGGCATGCCGGTCGCCTGGCTCCATCGCAGCGCGGCGCCGACGATCGGATCGATCTTCGCGCCCGACCCGAAGCACGAGCTGCCCTTCGAGCTCGGGATGGGCTTCGTCAACATGCCCTTTGCGGTGCCGAACGTCCGGCTGGAGAACCCGGAGGCTCCGGCCCACACGCGGATCGGCTGGTTCCGCTCGGTGTCAAACATCCCGCATGCCTTCGCGATCCAGTCCTTCGTGGCCGAACTCGCGCACGCGGCGGGCCGCGACCCGAAGGACTACCTGCTGGAACTGATCGGTCCGGCCCGGAAGATCGACCCGACCGAGATCGGCGACGTCTGGAACTACGGCGAGGACCCGAAGCGCTACCCCGTCGATACCGGCCGCCTGCGCCGCGTCATCGAGACGGTGGCCGACGGGGCCAAGTGGGGCCGCAAGCTGGAGAAGGGCCGGGGGCTGGGCATTGCCGGCCACTACAGCTTCGTCACCTACAC
>JAGTAM010000156.1 GCA_023422485.1 Pseudomonadota bacterium
GGCCTTGGCGCCGGATTTGAGGATCGCGACGGCCGAAAAGCCCTCGACCGGTAACGGTTTGCCGTCACCGTCGGTGAGGTAGACCGAGACGGTCTCGGCCTGTGTGACGAGTTCGGCGTGCCAGGCTCCCGCACCCTCGACACGCCCGCCATTGGGACCGGGCGGATGGTCGTGATCGTGAGGGCTGCCTCGGTGGTGCTGGGCGCCTGCCGGCGCGGCAAACAGGGCGAGCGCCAGAACGGCGCAATGTAAGGCACGATTCAACGGCTTTCTCCTTACGGAATGGATCTCGGATTCCCGCTCACGGCTGACCGCGGCCGGCTGGCGGCGATCGGCGCCTTGAGCGGCACGTTGCCGGGATTTGCGACGAGCATCAGCGGCATCGAGGCGGCTTGGCTTCGTTTCGCGCGGCCGCTGGTCCGGCGTCGATGCGCGGGCGTGTCGGAGCGGCAGGGCCGGCCCTCGGAGCGCCCCGCGGAACGCTCGGACGACGCGATCGAGCCGTCGACCCAGAGGCGACGTCACGCGGAAGCGCGGCTGCCGCAGGACACGTGATCAGACAAGGCGTCTGGGAGGTTCGGCCTGCATCTCGGGCACGATGCCCGCCTGATGCGGCCCATCGCCGGCACGGGCTTTATCGCGCGCGACCATCGGAGCCAGTCCCGGCACCGGCGAAGGCGCGAGGGCGACCGCACAGCAGAACGCGGATGCCTGTCCGCAGAATCCCTCGGCCGAGCAGGTCGGGCAAGCGAGGGCGGTACGAACAGCCTCGACCACGGTGACGGCACGGGTCCGAGCGGTCGCCACCGAGCCTGAGACGTGGATATCCGCGCCGATGCCGGCCCAGGCCAGAGGGTCGGCGGCCGTGGCGGCGACCGACTGCAGGCGAGGCGCATGCCGGTGGCCATCATGCGCATGGGCGCCGGACGGCATCAGCGACGCGGCGATCGTGACGATCACCGCCGCCAGCCAGAGCGCGATGGGACGGGCGGACTTCATGGGTGCCGACCCGTAGCATGGACCAGCAGGTGCAGACAGAGGCGCAAGGCAGGCAAAGGCAAAGAATGCTGCGATGGGCGGCACGCTCGTGCCTTGCCGGGATATCGGCGCAGGCGCGATCGGGATTCAGACCCGGCATCCGCAATCAAGTCGTTCGGCGCGATTGAACTCAAACCGAACGATCTCTGCGCCGAAACGTGAGTCAGTCTCCGCCGGTCCGATCGCCGCTCGCAGGATTTGGCGGTTCGGGCGCGGGAGCGTCGAAAGCGCGAGCCTTAACCCATCGTCGCCGGACTTCGAGCGTATGACCACAGATTGCGAGCACGGCTCAGAATTTCGAGCTCTCATCGCCGCTTAGAGAGAAATTCGGGGGCGGCCCTGCCGCTTGGATCGCTCGGGTGAGCCGGGAAAAGGTCTAGCTCAGATACACCTACGGCCCGCCCGAGCTTGCGCTCGACTTAACCTTCTACGCTTCGCCGGCGACGATGAACTTGAGTGCTCTCCCCTCAATACCCACAAGCCTGACGTAGTTTTTTTAATTCTTCTCTTGCATCGCTGCGCATCACGTATGATCTTGGCGCCCGGGGGCCCTCGGAACGGACACGCAGAATGGCAGAAGAAAACCAAAAATCGTTCAACGACTTCGTAGAGCTGGCGAGCGATATCGTCTCGTCGTACGTGTCGAATAACTCAGTCCCCGCTTCCGAGCTTCCGGGCCTGATCATCACCGTTCACGCCGCGTTGACCGGCCTGAGCAGTCCCGAGGCCGCCGCCGCTCCCGCCGAGGAAGTGATCGAGAAGCCGTCTTCCGCGCAGATCCGCAAGTCCGTCACGCCGGACGCGATCATCAGCTTCATCGACGGCAAGCCTTACAAGACCCTGAAGCGCCATCTCGGCACCCACGGTCTCGATCCCTATTCGTATCGCCAGCGCTACGGCCTGCCGAACGACTATCCGATGGTTGCTCCGAACTACGCCGCGCAGCGCTCCGCGCTGGCGAAGTCGATCGGCCTCGGCCGGCCGGGCGGCCGCATCGAGGAAGAGGCTCCCGCGCCCGAGCCGAAGTCCCGCTCGCGCCAGAAGGTCGCCTGATCCGACGCTCGCCGCCGCGACGGCCGGCCGAATCGGTCGGTCGTGAAACCTTTGCCTTCGGCGAGCGTCAACCGCATGATCAGGACGACGAGCGGACCCTTGTCCGCTTCCGGCGGCACGCCGCCCCGAGGACATGCGATGCCGGGTTTGCCCACCCTTCTTCTGGATCTCGCCGGCACGACCTGCGCGCTGCCGCGGGCCGAGATCCGCGAGATCCTTCCGTTGCCGCGCCTGCACACGCCGCCGGCTGCGGGAGGCGCGCTCGCGGGCTTCCTCAACCTGGCCGGTGAACCGGTGCCCGTCATCGATCTCGCCGCCTTGTTCGACCTTCGCGCCGCGGGCGGCGACGATCCCTACCGGCACGTCCTGCTGGCCCGGGAGGGCGCCATCGCCTTCCTCGTCGACCGTGCGCTCGATCTCGTCCAGATCGACACCGATGCGCTGCGGCCGCTCGAATCCGCCCGCAGCCTGAACGGCTGCGTCGTCGGCGAATTCGCATGGGCCGATCGGCTCGTGCATCTCCTCTCCCTCGACCGGATCCTCACCCTGGAAGAGCGGACCCGTCTCGACGCGCTGACCCGGCAGGCGACGACGCGGCTCGCCCGGTTCGAGCCCGAGGGTGCGCGCCCGGCCTGAGGTCCTCGATCGTGACCGGCCCTACCGAGCGGCCCCGGCGCGCCGCGAGCGCGGCGGTCGATGCCGTCTTTCCCGCTCTTAAGGCGCGCGTGATCGCCCGGACCGGGCACAATTACTACGAAGACAAGGACGATCTTCTCTACGACCGGCTGCGCAAGCGGATGCGCGTGCGCGGTCTGGCCGATTGCGCCGCCTATCTGAGCCTGCTCGAAGGAACGGCCGGGCGCGAGGAATGGGCCGCGCTCGAGGCCGAGATCACCATCGGCGAGACCTTCTTCTTCCGCTACGCCGAGCAATTTGCCGCACTGCGCGGGACGATCCTGCCGGAGCTGATCGAGGCACGCGGCGAGACGCGCCGCCTGCGGATCTGGAGCGCCGGCTGCTCGACCGGAGCGGAGCCCTATTCCATCGCCATCCTCGTCCACGATCTCCTCGGCGAGGCGCTCCCCGATTGGTCGGTGACCATCCTGGGCACCGATCTCAGCGCGGCGGCGCTCGCCACCGCCCGCGCGGCGGAGTTCGGACCCTGGGCCCTGCGCACCCTGGACAC
>JAGTAM010000176.1 GCA_023422485.1 Pseudomonadota bacterium
TGCACCGGGCCGCCCGACAGGCTGCCTCCGTTCATCGCGTCACCCGAGACGGGACGGTCGCTTGGGACTGTATCATGGGGTAAGGATCGTCCCGCGGCTTTACGGTTCGGTAAACGAAGCGTCGCCGGCTTGTTTCAGAATCACAGGATTTTGCGCGCAAGTGACCAATCCGGAGACTTCGCCGGGCGAAGTGCCTGTCGTGATGCTCGATGCCGGAAGCCCCTCTCCGCGCCGGCTCGCGGTGCGGGTGCGGGAGGGCAAGGAACCGCCCGTGGTCTGGCTCGGCGGTTTCCGCTCCGACATGCGGGCCACGAAGGCCGCCGCCCTCGACGCCTGGGCTGCCGAGAACGGCCGGCGGATGGTGCGGTTCGACTATTCCGGGCATGGCGAGTCGGAGGGACGCTTCGAGGACGGCACCATCTCCGATTGGCTCGCCGACGCCTGCGCTGTCATCGACCGCTACGCGAACGAGCGGCCGATCCTGGTCGGCTCGTCGATGGGAGGCTGGATCGCGTGCCTCGTCGCCGGCGAGCGGGCGCGGCGCGGGGCGGCGATCGGCGGAATGGTGCTGATCGCACCCGCCCTCGACTTCACCGAAGCGCTGATGTGGGACGCATTCCCAACCGAGGTCCGGCAGACCCTGGAGCGCGACGGCGTCTGGTATCGCTCGACACCCTACGCCCCGGAGCCCGATCCGATCCGCATGGCGCTGATTGAGGACGGGCGGCGCCATCTGCTGCTCGACACGCCGCTCGAGCCGGGCTGTCCGGTCCATATCCTTCAGGGCATGGCCGATCCGGACGTGCCCCATCCCCATGCCCTGCGCATTCTGGAGCGCCTGCCGACGCATGGATCGCGGCTGACGCTGATCAAGGACGGCGACCACCGCCTGTCGCGGCCCGAGGATATCGACCTCCTCGTGCGCACGGTCGCGGCGATGGCCTGAAGGCGCTTCCCCGCCCCGCGGCGGGGATGCGCGATCCGAGTCGATCTCAGTGCAGGCTCACCGGATAGAGCTGGTGGGCCATGGCATTCGCCACGGCGACCTCGCGGGAATCGGTGAGCAGGATCGGCGCGCCGCTCGCCGAGAGCAGGGCGAACAGGTCGAGACCGGGACCCATCTCGGGCGCCTGCGGGAACAGGCTGCGCACCTCGTCCGAGCGGATCGGCCGGACATAGGCGATGTGTCCCTCGCCGAGCGCGGCGAACTCCGCCGGATCGATGGCGGGCGTGGCGGTCGTGTCGATGGTCAGGTCAGTCGTGGTGACGTCGGTCATGGATGCCCTCCTTCGAGGCAGAGCGTTGAACCGGATATGGTCCCGCACATCGGCGGCGACAAATCCGGGTTGGTATCGAGGTCGGATGACGGGCCGGGTTGGCCTGCGCTTCATCGACGCGGTCTCGTTCGCGCCGCGCCGTCACGAGATCCTTGTTCACGGATCCTTGGCGGCGATCGCGATCTTGCGCACGATGCGTTCCGGCTCCGGGCGCGCGAGGTCGATCGCGAGCAGCCCGTTCGACAGCTCCGCCCCCAGCACCTCCATGCCGTCGGCGAGGAGGAAGGCCCGCTGGAACTGCCGCGCGGCGATGCCGCGGTGCAGGAACTGGCGCGCCTTGTCATCGACCTGCCGGCCACGCACGACCAACTGGTTTTCCTCCAGGGAGACGTCGAGCTGATCCTGCGTAAAGCCAGCCACCGCCAGCGTAATGCGCAAGCGTTCCGGCTCGCGCTCGCTGCGGGTGATGCGTTCGATGTTGTAGGGCGGATAACCGTCGCTCGCGGCCTTGGACACACGATCGAGTGCCTGCTCGATCTCGTCGAAGCCAAGCAGGAACGGATACCCGAACGGGGACGGCCGCGTCATCGTCACTCAAACCTCCGGCAAGGCCCTGGGGATCGATTGGCATCGATCGCTTGGCGGCACCTCGCGGTTTCGAGCCCACCTCGCGGCAGCGCTCTTGAGACGGGATATGGAAAGCGCAACAGCGCCGATCAAGGGTGCGATGGCATCGCCCCGGCCCGGCCCTGGCAGAGGGATATCAGGATAAATCGGCAATTTGCTTCGGGATAAAACGGAAGCGACATCCAATAGGGCGCGATTTCTCCAATAGTTTGGAATTGCTCTGAAATTCTTTGCAAACCTTGATCAACACCCTGCATGTCGGATAGGCACGCCCGGAAACGTACACGGTGCTGTGGGGAGCGCCGGGCGTCACCTTTGCTGTATCCGCACATCGCCAGGCGGCCTGACGTCGAGCCGCGGTGATCCGACCCTGGAAGAGGGCGCCTGTCGGCGCCGTCGCAACCCGGCGAGGAGAACTCTGGCGAAGAGATTTTCGGCGGGACGGCGGCCGTGTTTCGGCCTGCGGGTCGAGCGGTCCGCTCCGGATTCTCCGGGGCGCCGCGCGATGGGGAGATGAGATCATCGTGATGCAGGAAGGCTGGGGAATGGGGCGTGCAATGCCGGGATACCGCGGGATCGGGGGGCGCCTCCGGGCGGGCTTCGTCCTCGTTGCGGCCCTGACCGCCTCGATGACGGCCATGGTTCCGGGTGCGTCGGCACAGGATGCGGTGCCTGCAGCTAAGTCGGACACTCCTTCAAAGTCGGACACGGCTCCCAGGCCGGACGCCACTCCCTTGAAGATCGAACTGAACCGGCTCGAACCCGCCGGCGAGGCCTGCCGCACCTACATGCTCGTCGACAACAGCCGCGGTCCCGCGCTGAAGTCGCTCAAGGTCGACCTGTTCGCCTTCGACACCGAGGGTGTCGCCCAGAAGCGCCTCGCCGTCGAGCTCGGGCCGGTCCAGGAGAAGAAGACGGTGGTCCGGCTCTTCGACTTCGCCGGCCTCGCCTGCCCGAAGATCGGCCGCCTGCTGCTCAACGACGTGCTCGCTTGCGAGGGCGGCGACGCCACCCGCGAGACCTGCCTGGAGCGGATCGAGCCCGCAACCAAGACATCGGCCGCCTTCGATCGCTGAAGCCGGCCGCGCCCATCCCGCCGGCCCGGCCGGCGCGACGGACGATTCCCAGAGCCACTAGGAGTCACTTATGGATCCGACGTCCGTGCCCGCCGAGGCGGTCGCTACAGCCCACGACATGTCGTTCATCGGCCTGTTCCTTCAGGCCGACCCGATCGTCAAAAGCGTGATGATCCTCCTCGTGGTGGCCTCGCTCGCCTGCTGGACCGTCGTGTTCGAGAAGCTGGTGCGGCTCGCCGCCGCCAAGCGGCAGGCCAAGGCGTTCGAGGCGATGGTGCGCTCGGAGGGCACCATCGACACGTCGCAGAAGGGCATCGCCGGCCACGTGGTCAAGGCCGGGCTCGACGCGTGGCGCGACCAGGATTCCAGCGAGAGCCGGGCCGAGCGCCGCGAGCGGATCGAGCGGGCGATGAAGGGGGCGCTCGGCGTCGAGGTGAAGCGTCTCCAGGCCGGCCTGTCGCTGCTGGCGACCTCGGGTTCCACCGCGCCCTTCGTCGGCCTGTTCGGCACGGTCTGGGGCATCATGAACTCGTTCTCGTCGATCGCGAAGAGCCAGGACACCAGCCTCGCGGTGGTGGCCCCCGGCATCGCCGAGGCGCTGTTCGCCACCGCCATCGGCCTCGTCGTCGCGATCCCGGCGGTGATGGCCTACAACAAGCTCTCCGGCGACGTCGCCCGCATCCAGTCGGGCTTCGTCTCCTGCATCGCGGTGCTCGGCAACCGCCTCGCCCGCGATCGCGGCCCCCACGCACGCGCCGCCGCGGCCGAATAAGCCTCCGCGCGTAAAGCACCCCGTCACCCTCGACGCGACGCCCGCCCGGTGCGGGGGGACGCCGCCGACGCCCGGGAGGGCGATGTCATGGCCATGGGAACCGTTCGTTCGACCAGCGACGACGAGGACGGCCTCGACGCGACGCCGATGTCCGAGATCAACGTCACGCCGATGGTCGACGTGATGCTGGTGCTGCTGATCATCTTCATGGTCGCGGCGCCGCTGATGACGACGGGCGTGCCGGTGCAATTGCCGAAGACGACCGCCGCCAAGGTGGCGCAGTCGCAGAAGCCGCTCGAAGTCTCCATCGACAAGGACGGCATGCCCTACATCGCCAAGGACGGCTTCACGCCGGACACGATCCTGCCGCGGCTCAAGCAGCTCAAGGCGGAGAACCCGGATCAGGTCGTGCTCGTGCGCGGCGACCGGGACGTGCCCTACGGCAAGATCATGGAGGTGATGGGCCTCGTCGGCCAAGCGGGCTTCACCAAGGTCTCGCTGATCGCCCAGTCGGGCGGCGCCGCGCCGGCCGCAGGGACCGCCCGTTAACCCGATGGCCGCTCCCAAGCCAGCTCCGAAGGCCGCCGCCATGCCGCCGATGCCGGCCCCGATGCCCGCCCCCCTGCCCGCTCATGCCGGTCACGGGCTGCCCTCGGGTCCCTCCGATGGGGGCGGCCAGGGCCGCCTCGCGGCTGCCTTCGCCCTGGCGCTCGCCCTGCACGCGGCGGGTCTGATCGGCATCGCCTATCTGCGCCTGACGCCTCCTTCTCCCCCGGGGGAGCAGGAGATCACGATCGATCTCGCGCCGCAGATGATGGAGGCCGAGACCCAGGCGCCCGCCGAAACCCAGCAATCGGAAGCCATTCCGGAAGAGGCCAAGCCCGAGGGCGAGCCGGAGACGGTTCAGCCGGTGGAGACGCCGGAGGAGGTGCAGCCGCCGCCCCCGCCGGAGATGACGGAGGTCGCCCCGGAGGAGGTGCAGCCGCCCCAGCCCACCGAGATGACGCAGGTGATGCCGGAGGAGGTGCAGCCCCCGCCTCCGCCGCCGGAGGCCGTCACGGAAGCCCCGCCCGACACGCCGCCCCCGCCGCCGGAAGAGCAGATCATCGCGTCCGAGGCGCAGGAAGCGGAACCGCTGGCGCCGCCCCCGCCGGTGGCAGCGAAGCCGGAGCGGCCCAAGCCCGATCCCAAGATCGAGGAGCGCCGCAAGGCCGCGCTGGAGAAGACGCGGGAGGCCGAGCGCGAGGCGCGCCGCAAGGAGATACTCGAGAAGAAGCGCGAGGAGGTCCAGAAGGAGGCGCGGATCAAGGCGTCCAAGGCGAAGGCCGAACGCGACGCCGCCCGGCGCGCCCAGGCCGCGCAGGCGGGCAATTCGCAGCGCAGCTCCGCGGCGACCTCGCGCCAGAGCGCGACGGGATCGGCCGCCTCAGCCAGCGATCCCAACGCCATGGCCGCTTGGCGGGGAGCGCTGGCCTCGGCGATCAAGGGGCGCATGAACCGCGAGGCGGCCGCCGGCACCAGCGGCGGCGTGGCCACCG
>JAGTAM010000245.1 GCA_023422485.1 Pseudomonadota bacterium
GGCCTCTACAGGCTCTCACCGCGGCCATCGAAGGGCGGCGCCTCCTTTCCGGCCTGCCCGGCCGCCCATGAGGCGAAGCCGACGAACCGCAGGCCGATGCGCTTCCACCCACCGCCTGGTTTGGCGCGGACGGCCACGGCCGCCGCCGTGATCCGATTGTCGAGCCCGCGGCGGTGGCGGGCTAGGCGAGACACTGGACCATATATCCTTGATGTACGCCGCGCTGGCGGCCCTCGGATCGCGCGACGAGGGCCTGCAACCGCCCCTCCTAGGAGGCGAGAACCTGGCCCCAGAGGATGACGAGCCGGCAGTGGCAGGGTGCGTCCGGATTTCCGATCACGATCGCCTTGTCCACACGCCCCGGACGTGAAGCCGGCGCTCCCTCATCTTTCTGCGGATGGCTGGTGATGAGGATGAACTGCCCGTCGGCGTCGTCGCGCAGCCCATCCATCTAAGTGAGCCGACGGTCCAGATAATTCTCGGTCTCGGGGCCGTTCATGCGCTCTCGCGAGCAGCCGACCAGTTCGAACTCCTCCAGCACGACGATGCTGAGCTGAGGGGGTGCGGGCGAAGCGGCATGTCGCGATCGAGACTTGCACCCTCGGCCGCAGTGCAGGGTGCTTCGATTCACTTGTGGATCGAACCGCAAATCGTCGGTCCGCTAGAACGATGGCGGAACGACGGGCGCTCAGCGGTGTCGGCACTCAAACGAAAACGGGCGCGGAGCTCTCGCTCCACGCCCGCCGTACGATTCGTGCTCTGAGTAGCCTCAGGCCGCCGTGCCGGCTGCCTCGGCCGCCGCCGCCTGATCCTCGACCAGCTTCCAGGTCTTGGTCTTGGAATAGGGACGGGACTCCTCGATGAACACCGTCTGGCCGATCTTGGCCGTGTTGGCCTCGTCGTGCGCATGGTAGTTCTTCGAGCGGCGGACCGTCTTCTTCATCACCGGGTGGGTGAAGCGACGCTCCACCTTCACGACGATGGTCTTATCGGTCTTGTCGCTGACGACGACGCCTTGAAGGACGCGCTTGGGCATGTGGAATCTCCTCAGGCCTTGGCCGCGTCCAGCGTCTTCTGACGCTGCAGCGTGCGGACACGGGCGATGTCGCGACGGACCTCACGGACCCGGGCGACGTTCTCGAGCTGGCCCGTCGCGCCTTGGAAGCGCAGGTTGAACTGCTCCTTCTTCAGGCTGATGAGCTCGTCGGAAAGCTGATCCGCCGACAGAGCGCGCAGATCAGACAGTCTCTGGTCGGACTTCATGATCTCTTCCTATCAATCAGCGATGCGCTGGATGACGCGGGTGCGCACCGGCAGCTTCGCGGCACCGAGGCGCAGGGCCTCGCGGGCGATGTCCTCGGCAACGCCATCGACCTCGAACATGATGCGGCCGGGGTGAACGCGGGCCGCCCAGTATTCGGGGGCACCCTTACCGGAGCCCATGCGGACCTCGGTGGGCTTGGCGGTGACGGGCAGATCCGGGAACACCCGGATCCACACCCGGCCCTGACGCTTCATCTCGCGGGTGATCGCGCGGCGGGCCGCCTCGATCTGGCGCGCGGTGATGCGCTCGGGCTCCAGGCACTTGAGGCCGAACTGGCCGAAGTTCAGCTCAAAGCCGCCCTTGGCCGCGCCATGGATGCGTCCCTTGAACTGCTTACGGAACTTGGTCTTCTTGGGTTGCAGCATGGCAGCCTCTCATCATTCTCCAGATGGCTCGCGATTACGCGTTGGCGTGATCGCGGCGGCCACGGCCACCACGGTCGTCGCCGTCCCGCTCGCGGCGCCCGCCGGAACGGCCGCCCTCTTCCTGCGCCTTCTTATCCTGAGCCATGGGATCGTGCTCGAGGATCTCGCCCTTGAACACCCACACCTTGATGCCGCAGGTGCCGTAGGTGGTGAAGGCGGTGGCGGTGCCGTAATCCACATCCGCGCGCAGGGTATGCAGCGGAACGCGGCCCTCACGGTACCACTCGGTGCGCGCGATCTCGGCGCCGCCCAGACGGCCGGCGCAGTTGATGCGGATGCCCTCGGCGCCCAGGCGCATGGCCGACTGCACGGCGCGCTTCATGGCGCGACGGAAGGCGACACGGCGCTCGAGCTGCTGCGCGATGGACTCGGCGACCAGCGTCGCGTCGACCTCGGGCTTGCGCACCTCGACGATGTTGATCGTCACATCGGCCTTGGTCATCGTGCCGACGAGCTTGCGCAGCTTCTCGATGTCCGCGCCCTTCTTGCCGATCACCACGCCCGGACGGCCCGAGTGGATGGTGACGCGGCACTCCCGGTGCGGGCGCTCGATGACGATCTTCGAGACGGCGGCCTGCTTGAGCTGCTTCATGAGGGCGGCGCGGATGGCCACGTCCTCATGCATCAGCTTGGCGTACTCGCCCTTCTCGGCGAACCAGCGCGAATCCCAGGTCCGGTTGATGCCGAGACGCAGGCCGATCGGATTGATCTTCTGACCCATGGTGGACTCCTCAGGCCGCTTCAGCGCGCACTTCGCGAACCACGATGGTGAGGTTCGAGAAGGGCTTCAGGATGCGCGCGCCGCGACCGCGGGCACGGGCGTGGAAGCGCTTGAGCACCAGCGCCTTGCCGACGAAGGCCTGGGAGACGACGAGATCGTCCACGTCGAGGTCGTGGTTGTTCTCGGCGTTGGCGATCGCGCTCTCGAGGCACTTCTTCACATCGCGGGCGATGCGCTTGCGGGAGAATTCGAGGTCGGCGAGCGCCGACTCGACCTTCTTGCCGCGGATCAGCGCCGCCACGAGATTGAGCTTCTGGGGCGACACGCGGAGCATCCGCGCGACGGCCTTCGCCTCGTTCTCGGGGAGCGCGCGGGGGGTGGCAGGCTTGCCCATCTCAGCGCCTCTTCGCCTTCTTGTCGGCCGCGTGACCGGGGAAGGTGCGGGTCGGCGAGAACTCGCCGAACTTGTGACCGACCATCTCCTCGGTGACGTAGACCGGGATATGCTTGTGTCCGTTGTGCACACCGAAGGTGATGCCGACGAACTGCGGGAGAATCGTGGAGCGGCGGCTCCAGATCTTGACGACCTCGTTGCGGCTGCCGCCGCGGGCGGCGTCGGCCTTCTTGAGGAGGTAGCCGTCGACGAACGGCCCTTTCCAGAGGGAACGTGCCATGGCTGTTACTTCTTGCGGTTATGGCGGCTGGACAGGATGAAGGTGTCGGTCCGCTTGTTGGACCGGGTCTTCTTCCCCTTGGTGGGCACGCCCCAGGGCGTGACCGGGTTCCGGCCGCCCGAGGTGCGACCCTCGCCACCGCCGTGCGGGTGATCGACCGGGTTCATGGCGACACCGCGGTTGTGCGGGCGCTTGCCGAGCCAGCGGTTGCGGCCGGCCTTACCCAGCGAGATGTTCATGTGGTCCGGGTTCGACACCGCACCCACGGTCGCGAAGCACTGACCGTGCACGAGGCGCTGCTCGCCCGAGTTCAGGCGCAGCGTCACGTAGCCCTGGTCGCGTCCGACGATCTGAGCGTAGTTGCCGGCGGAGCGGGCGATCGCGCCGCCCTTGCCGATCTTCAGCTCGACGTTGTGGACGATGGTGCCCACCGGCATCGAGCCGATCGGACCGGCATTGCCCGGCTTCACGTCGACGCTCTCACCCGCGACCACCTTGTCGCCCGGCTGCAGGCGCTGGGGGGCGAGGATGTAGCTCTGCTTCCCGTCGGGGAAGGTGATGAGCGCAATGAAGGCGGTGCGGTTGGGATCGTACTCGATCCGCTCCACCGTCGCGGGAACGTTGAGGTTCTCGCGACGCTTGAAGTCGACGTTGCGCAGGACCCGCTTGTGGCCACCGCCGCGGAAGCGAACGGTGATGCGGCCCAGGTTGTTGCGGCCGCCCGAGGAGCTCTTGCCCTCGGTCAGCGCCTTCACCGGCTTGCCCTTGTAGAGCTCACGGCGGTCGACGAGCACGAGCTGGCGCAGGCTCGGCGTGACCGGTTTGAATGTCTTCAAGGCCATCGGCTTGATCCTAACGCTTCAAGTCTCAGAGGCCGGTCGTGACGTCGATCGAATCACCCTCGGCGAGGGTGACGATCGCCTTCTTCACGTCCGAACGCTGCCCGCGCTGCCCGCGGAAGAACTTCTTCTTGCCCTTGGTCGTGAGCGTGTTCACGCCCGTGACCTTGACGTCGAACAGCTTCTCGACCGCTTCCTTGATCTGCGGCTTGGTGGCCTTCGGGGCAACCCGGAAGACAACCTTGTTCTGCTCGGTGAGGTTGGTCGCCTTCTCCGTGATGACGGGGGAGACGATCACATCGTAGTGGCGCGGATCAGCACTCATTTGAAGCGCTCCTCCAGCGCGTCGACGGCGGCGCGCGTCAGCACGAGCGTGTCGCGGCGCAGGATGTCGTAGACGTTGATGCCCTGCACGGGCAGCACGTCGATCTTCGGGATGGCGCGGGCGGCGCGACCGAAGTTCTCGTCGACCTCCGAGCCACCGATGATCAGCGCGCTCGACAGACCGAGCTTCTCGAAGCGCGCGACCATCGCCTTGGTCTTGTGGCTGTCAACCTTGATGTCGTCCACGACGATCAGGGTCGAAGCCTTGGCCTTCGACGAAAGGGCGTGCTTGAGGGCGAGCGCACGGACCTTCTTGGGAAGGTCGTGGCCGTGGTCGCGCACCACCGGACCGAAGGCCCGGCCGCCGCCGCGGAACTGCGGAGCGGAGGCGGCACCGTGACGGGCGTTGCCGGTGCCCTTCTGCTTGTACAGCTTCTTCGAGGTGCGATCGACGTCCGAGCGGTTCTTGACCGCGTGGGTGCCGGCGCGCCGCTTGGCGAGCTGGTAGCGCACCATGCGCTGCAGGATGTCGGCGCGCGGCTCAAGGCCGAAGATCGCCTCGTTGAGCTCGACCGAGCCGGCGGAGCCGCCGTCGAGCGTGGTGATATCGAGTTTCATCACGCGTTCTCCTCGGACGCCGGAGCCTCGGCAGCGCCGTTGGCCGAACCGTTCTCACGGAACTTGCCCGGCAGCGGCACGTCGGCGGGCAGCTTGCGCTTCACCGAGTCGCGAACCTGGATCCAGCCGCCGGCGACGCCGGGAACGGCGCCCTCTACGAGGATCAGGCCGCGCTCCGGATCGGTGCGGACGACCTTGAGGTTCTGCGTGGTGACGCGCTCGACACCCAGATGTCCCGGCATCTTCTTGTTCTTGAAGGTCTTGCCCGGATCCTGGCGGCCACCGGTCGAACCGATCGAGCGGTGGGAGATCGACACGCCGTGGGTGGCGCGCAGACCGCCGAAGTTCCAGCGCTTCATACCGCCGGCGAAGCCCTTACCCGTGGTGGTGCCCGTCACGTCGACGAACTGGCCCGGGATGAAGTGGTCCGCGGTGATCTCGGCACCGACCGGGATCAGCGCGTCCTCGGACACGCGGAACTCGGCGAGCTTCTTCTTGGGCTCGACCTTGGCGACCGCGAAGCGACCGCGCTCGGCCGCCGACACGTTCTTCACCTTGGCCTTGCCGACGCCGACCTGGAGGGCGACGTAGCCGTCCTTCTCGGTCGTGCGGTGTGCCACAACCTGGCACTGATCGATTTGAAGCACGGTGACGGGCACATGCTCGCCTGCGTCCGTGAAGACGCGGGTCATGCCGACCTTCCGTGCGATGACGCCTGAGCGCATAGGTCTCTCCCTCGCGCGATGAAACGGTAAGCTCTAAATCCAGCGCGGACTTAGAGCTTGATCTCCACGTCCACGCCAGCGGCGAGGTCGAGCTTCATCAGCGCGTCCACGGTCTGCGGCGTCGGGTCGACGATATCGAGCACCCGCTTGTGCGTGCGCATCTCGAATTGTTCGCGCGACTTCTTGTCGATGTGCGGCGAGCGGTTCACCGTGAACTTCTCGATATGCGTCGGCAGCGGGATCGGGCCCCGGATCTGCGCGCCGGTGCGGCGCGCGGTCGAGACGATCTCCTTGGTGGACGCATCGAGGATGCGGTGATCGAACGCCTTGAGGCGAATGCGGATGTTCTGACCGTTCATGACCTGACCTCGGCGGAAACGTTGGAAGGGCGGGCGCGAGGGCCCGCCCCTCTTACGTCCCCTGTCGATTATGCCTTGTGGGGGCGGTTAGTCGTTGATGGCGGCGACGACGCCGGCACCGACGGTGCGGCCGCCCTCGCGGATGGCGAAGCGCAGCTTCTCTTCCATGGCCACCGGCACGATCAGCTCGACGTCCATGGTCACGTTGTCGCCCGGCATCACCATCTCGGTGCCCTCGGGCAGCGTGCACACGCCGGTCACGTCCGTCGTGCGGAAGTAGAACTGCGGGCGGTAGTTCGTGAAGAACGGCGTGTGGCGGCCGCCCTCCTCCTTCGTCAGGATGTAGGCCTCGGCCTTGAACTTCTGGTGCGGCTTCACCGAACCCGGCTTGCACACGACCTGGCCGCGCTCCACGTCCTCGCGCTTCGTGCCGCGCAGCAGCACGCCGACGTTGTCGCCCGCCTGACCCTGGTCGAGCAGCTTGCGGAACATCTCGACGCCGGTCACCGTCGTCGTCGTCGTCGGGCGGATGCCGACGATCTCGACCGTCTCGCCGACCTTGACGATGCCGCGCTCGACGCGACCCGTCACCACCGTGCCGCGGCCCGAGATCGAGAACACGTCCTCGATCGGCATCAGGAACGGCATGTCGATCGGACGCTCCGGCTGCGGGATGTAGGCGTCGACCGTCTCCATCAGCTTCAGAACGGCGTCACGGCCGATCTTCGGCTCCTTGTCCTCGAGCGCCATCAGGGCCGAGCCCTTGGTGATCGGGATGTCGTCGCCGGGGAAGTCGTACTTCGACAGCAGCTCGCGCACCTCGAGCTCGACCAGCTCCAGAAGCTC
>JAGTAM010000269.1 GCA_023422485.1 Pseudomonadota bacterium
GGCGTGTCGTCCTGCGGGGCTTCCGCCGCGGCCAGCGCCTCGACCTCGCGCACCGAGAGTCCTTCGGCTACGATGCGGCGTGCTACCGCCTCCGGATCGCGCACGGAGAGCAGCGCCCGGGCGTGGCCAGCGGTGATCTCGCTGGCGATGACCCGATCCTGGATCGCCGGCGGAAGCTGGAGCAGGCGCAGGGTGTTGGCGAGGTGGCTGCGGCTCTTGCCGAGGAGGTCGGCGAGTTCGGCCTGGGTGTACTTGAATTCGCCCATCAGTCGCTCGTAGCCCGCCGCCTCCTCGATGGCGTTCAGGTCGGCGCGCTGGACGTTCTCCAGGATCGCGTATTCGAGCGAGGTGCGGTCGTCGATCTCGACCACTACCACCGGCACCTCGTTGAGGCCCGCCCGCTGGGCCGCGCGCCAGCGTCGCTCGCCCGCCACGATCTCGAAGGTGCCGGGCACGCCTGTCAGCGCACGGACGACGATCGGCTGGATCACGCCACGCTGGCGGATTGAGGCGGCGAGTTCGTCGAGTTCCGGCTCCGAGAAGCGGCGCCGCGGATTGCGCGGGTTCGGGCGCAGAAATTCCACCGCCACCTTGCGCTGCGGGTGCCCGGTGCCGCGGGCTGCCTCCTCGGGCGCGTCGTCGGAAAAGTCGCCGATCAGCGCCGCGAGGCCGCGTCCGAGCCGCGGCCGCGCCGCATCATCCGCCATTGCCACGATAAAACTCCAGATTTTCGAATGACTTAAGCGGCTGCGGCGGGCGGGGGCGCTCGACCCTCGCGCTGAATCACTTCCGAGGCAAGGCGCAGATAGGCCTGCGAGCCGGCGCATTTGAGGTCGTAGAGCAGCACCGGCTTGCCGTGCGAGGGCGCCTCGGACACCCGCACGTTACGCGGGATCATGGTCTCGTAGACCTTGTCGCCCATGAAGCCGCGCACGTCGGCGACGACCTGGGTCGAGAGGTTATTGCGCGGGTCGTACATCGTCAGCACGACGCCCTGGATCTGGAGCTTGGGGTTCAGCGCCCCACGCACCTGCTCGACGGTGCGCAGCAACTGGCTCAGACCTTCGAGGGCGAAGAACTCGCATTGCAGCGGCACCATCACCGCGTCGGCGGCAGCGAGCGCGTTGATCGTCAGCAGGTTCAGCGAGGGCGGGCAGTCGATCAGCACGTAGGTGATCGGCTCGATGCCCTCGGGCGTCGTGAGTTCGCGCAGGATGTTGCGCAGGCGGTGGGCCCGGTCCGGCGCACTCGCCAGTTCGAGTTCCAGACCGAGCAGATCCATGGTCGAAGGAGCCACGGAGAGGCGCGGCACGGCGGTCGGCGTGATGGCGTCCGCCAGCGCGGCCTCGCCCGCCATGACATGATAGGTCGAGACCTTGCGGCGGCGGCGGTCGATGCCGAGACCGGTGGAGGCATTGCCCTGCGGATCGAGGTCGATCACCAGCACCTGCTCGCCGATGGCGGCCAAAGCCGTGCCGAGATTGATCGCCGTCGTGGTCTTGCCGACGCCGCCCTTCTGGTTGGCGAGTGCGAGCACGCGGAGCGGCTTGGCTTGCGCCGAAGCCGTCTGGGCGGAGGAGGCCTGAGGCCGTGCGGCCGTGGAGAGATCGGTCATGGGTCCACGCGGGAAAGCGACGTGACGCGCACGATCCGTGCCTGCGAGTCGGTGCGGCTCGGAATCAGGTCGCGGGTGAATGTCCACGCATCCTCGGCCTCGGTCAATTCCGCGGCTGCATCACGCCCCTTCGGAAAGAGTCCGACTGTGCCGCTTGTCAACAAAGGTTCGGTCCAGGTCAGAAGCTGGATGAGCGGAGCGAGGGCTCGCGCGCACACGACGTCGATGCCGGTCATCGAATCGATGGTCGCCTCGATGCGCGCGTTGTGGACGGTAACGGGGGCGCCGGTGAGGCGGGCCGTCTCCGAGAGGAAGGCGCATTTGCGCGCATTGCTCTCGACGAGGCTGACATGGAAGTCCGGGCGGTGTTTTCCGGCGATTGCCAGGATCAGGCCGGGGATGCCGGCGCCGGAGCCGAGATCGAGCCAGCGTTTGGCGTCCGGTGCCAGGGCGAACAATTGCAGCGCGTCGGCGATATGGCGATGCCAGACCTCGCTCAGCGTCGCCGGCCCCACAAGGTTCTTGACCGTTTGCCAGCGGGTAAGCTGTGCAACGTAGAGGTCGAGAGCCTCGGCTGTTTCACGTGAAACATTGTGCTCAAAGAGCACGCGTGCGCGAAGATCAGTGCTCATCTCAATACGGCTCTGATCTCGATCTCACGCGGACGCCTGGACTCGGCCGCGGCGGGCATGAGCCGCGAGCAGCGTCAGAGCCGCCGGCGTCACACCTTCGATACGGGCCGCCTGCCCGAGCGTGATCGGGCGCACGGAGTCGAGCTTGAGCCGCATCTCGTTGGAGAGGCCGGGGATTGCGCCGTAATCGAGGGAGGCCGGCAGACGCACCGCTTCGTCGCGACGGAAAGCGGAGATGTCAGCCTGCTGCCGGTCGAGGTAGACGGCATAGGTCGCGTCCGTGCACAGCCGCTCGGCGACCCGCGGCGACACCGAGCCCAGTTCCGGCCAGATTGCTGCGAGCCGGTCCCAGCCGATCTCTGGATAAGACAGGAGCTGGAACGCGCTGCGGCGCAGGCCGTCGCGGTTGAGGGAGAGGCCGTGACCGGCCGCCTCGTTCGGGGTCAGGCTCAGGGCATCGAGCCGGGCACGCGCCTCGGCAAGGGCTGCCTGCGAGGTCGCGAAATGGGCAGCACGTGCCGGGCCGACGCAGCCAAGAGCCGCGCCGCGGGGCGTGAGCCGCTCGTCGGCATTGTCCACGCGCAGGCTCAGCCGATATTCCGAGCGCGAGGTGAACATGCGGTAGGGCTCGCTCACCCCATGGGTGACGAGGTCATCGATCATCACGCCGAGATAGGATTCGGCGCGGTCGAAGATCGTGAGATCGGAGCCGCCCGCGCGCCGCGCCGCGTTGAGGCCAGCGACCAGCCCCTGCCCCGCCGCTTCCTCGTAGCCGGTGGTGCCGTTGATCTGGCCTGCCAGGAACAGGCCGGGGAGACGCTTGGTCTGGAGCGTGGCGTCGAGTTCGCGCGGATCGACATAGTCGTACTCGATGGCGTAGCCGGGCCGCAGGATGCGGGTGCGCTCAAGGCCCGGAATGGCGGCGATGATGCCGGCCTGAACCTCCTCGGGCAGCGCCGTCGAGATGCCGTTGGGGTAGACGGTCGGATCGTCGAGCCCTTCCGGTTCGAGGAAGATCTGGTGGCCCTCGCGGTCGCCGAAGCGCACCACCTTGTCCTCGATCGAGGGGCAGTAGCGGGGACCGCGGCTGCTGATGCCGCCGGAATACATCGGTGAGCGCTGAAGGTTGGCCCGGATCAGGTCGTGGACGGCCGTTGTGGTGCGGGTGATGCCGCAGGCGATCTGCGGCGTGGTGATCCGCTCGGTCAGAGTCGAGAACGGCACGGGTTCGGCGTCCGCATGCTGCATCTCCAGGGCGGCCCAGTCGATACTGCGCCCATCGAGGCGCGGCGGCGTGCCGGTTTTCAGACGGCCGAGGCGGAAGCCGTGGCGATCGAGCGTCCGCGCCAGCCCGACGGCTGGCGCCTCGCCGACGCGGCCGGCAGGGATCTGTCGCTCGCCGATATGGATCAACCCGCGCAGAAAGGTCCCGGTGGTGATGACCACCGCGGCGGCGGCGAGGCGCCGCCCGTCCGCGAGCACCGCACCCGCGACGCGGCCTGCCTCGACGATCAGGTCGTCGGCCTCGCCCTCGATCACGGTGAGCCCTGGCGTCTCCGCGACCGCCCGTTGCATGGCGCGGGCGTAGAGGGCCCGATCGGCTTGGGTCCGGGGCCCGCGTACCGCTGGGCCCTTGCGGCGGTTGAGCAGGCGGAACTGGATGCCGGCGGCGTCCGCGACGCGGCCCATCAGCCCGTCGAGGGCGTCCACCTCGCGCACGAGATGCCCCTTGCCGAGGCCACCGATGGCAGGGTTGCAGGACATCGCGCCGATGGTGTCGGCTCGGTGCGTGACCAACGCCGTGCGGGCGCCGACCCGTGCGGCCGCCGCCGCCGCCTCGACGCCGGCATGCCCACCGCCGACGACGACGACGTCGTAGCTGGAAGAAGATGCGTGCATGCTTCGTGCTTATGCGCGCGCCGTGGAGGAGGTCAACGCAGACCTCGCCCCTCTTGCCTGTCGGCGACGGATCGGAGCGCTTTTCCCTTCAGGCGGCCGGTGCCCGAATCCGATCCGGCCGTGTCTGATCAAAGATCTTGCGGAGAAGTCCCGCTGTCCCGTTGCGATCGAAGGAAGACGGTTGAGGGCGCCTTGGAGTGCCTCACAAAATTTCCGGTCGCCGACGGTTCTCGCTCCGGCGATAGCTGTGCGGCGGGATTTTCATGGGAGACACTTAGGCGGCCGACTGGCTCGGCTGTGGGGCTGCCGGGGCGAGGCGCGGGCGGATCTGGAGGTCAATACTGAACGACAGGCATGTCGCTTCCTCGAACACCTCCAGCGACCAGACATCGCCGAGATGCAGGCGCGTGCCCGACTCCTTGAGGAGAGAGCCCGCATAGCGAATGGCCGCTGAGAGTGCCGCTTCGAGGTCGGCACATTCGAAGCCCTCGTCATCCGTGATGTCGAGGCCGTCTTGCACATGGAAGAAGTATTTTGGCATGGCGCTTTGATGAATGAAGCGTAGCAACAGCAATATCGCATGATTGCTGCCCCCGAATAAAGTTATATTCGCGCGCGCTTATGAGCATTTTTTGCTCATATTCAGATCTCTGCGCTAGTTTTCTGGTAAAAATGTGCTCACCAAGCCTGTCTGTTTTAGGAGACCTCGGCCATCCGGCGTTGCGACGTCGCGCGGCATGCCGTCTCAAGAAAGACCTTTGAGGGAAGCCTCAGGAGGGGTTTCGCACCTCTCCTCCCTGCGTCCAGGAAGAGCTCTTGCCGTCTCTTTTCCGCTCGCGCCCACAAATGAGCAGACATCGCTCAGGCCTCTCCGGGCCGCGAATCAGTCCGGTGCCCGCTGACCCATGAACGCGACGGACCTCCAATTCTCGTCACCTGATTTCTTGCGGCTTTTGGAAGGGCTCGGCCTCACCGGACATTGGAGCTGGATCTTCGCCACGGGTGAACAGGTCTGGTCGCCGGGTCTTTTCCGTTTGCTCGGTCTCGAGACCGAGGTGGTTTCACCGAGCTACGAGCGGCTCCTCCAATTCGTCCATCCGGACGATCAAAGCGGTCTCGAACGAGCCGACGACGTCCGGAACGACGGGTGGCTGGGCGAGCACACCGTTCGCGTGCTGCGCGCGGATGGGGCGCTGCGGGTCTTGAGCCTTCGGGGAACCGTCTATCACTGGCCGGACGGTCGTCCCCGTGCGGCGGCCGGTGTCGTGCTGGACGTGACGGATCGCGAGCAGTTGGCGGCGTCCCTGCGCATGGAGCGGCGGCGCCAATGGGCGCTGTTCGAGGTGCTGCAATCCTGGTCGAACGCAGCACTCTATGTCGGGGGACAGCGGGTGGCCTCCCCCGAGATCCTGAGCCTGACCGGCGTGAGCCAGGAGGTCTTCCAAGCCGATTGCGATCGGATCGTCGCCGCCGACGACCGGACCCGCATGCGGGCCCAAATCCAGGCGATGATGGCGGCCGGCAAGTCCTTCGAGGTCTCGAAGCGATTGATCATGGCGGATGGCGACCAGGGCCAGTTCCGCTTCCTCTACACGCCTGTCCATGATGCCGAGGGTCGTATGGAGACCTGGGCGACCTACGCGGCCCGTGTTGGGGGACCCAAGGCCCCGGTCGTCGATCAGGTGCGAAAAGGGCTGGTGCAGGGAATCGAGGGGAGCCACCTTCGGGCGGCACGCGCGCTTCTCGGCTGGTCGATGCAGGATCTGGCCCAGGCAGGCGGGCTGTCCTTCGCCACCGTCCGCCGCTTGGAGGAGAGCGAGGGAAGGCGTCGCGCCCATAGTCACGACAGGGCGGTGGCCGCCCTTGAGCGCGCTGGAATCGGCTTCCAGATCGTCGAGGGCAACCGGGTCGCAGTGTTCCGGCGGTAACGTCCGAACCCGCTATTTCCCGATGCAAAAGCCGGCGAAGAGACGGTCCAGCATCTCCTCGACGCCGACATGGCCGCCCACCTCGCCCAATGCCCGGACGGCGAGCCGCAAATCCTCGGCGACCAGTTCCGGTGGGAAATCGGCGGGGGCGGTGACGACGCGCTCGAGATGGGCGGCGGCCCGGGCCAAGGCTTCGCGATGGCGCTCGCGGGTGACGAGCGCATCGCCCTGACCGAGAGAGGCGGAGGCCGCGGCCTGTACCGCATCGAGAAGCGCATCGAGTCCAGCGCCGGTGACCGCCGAGACGGCGAGGGCGCCCTCCCCCGTCGTTTCGGGCACGAGGTCGCTCTTGGTTCGGACGCGAAGGGTAGGAATATCCCCGAGGCCGTCGGCGACGGCCGGTGCGTCGGCCGGCACGAGGTGCAGCACGAGGTCAGCGCTCCGGATGTGGCGATGCGTGCGCTTGACGCCCTCGGCCTCGATCGCATCCTCCGTCGCGCGCAGGCCCGCGGTATCGACCAGTATCACCGGCAGGCCGCCGAGGTCGCACCGCACCTCGATGGCATCGCGGGTCGTGCCCGGAATGTCCGAGACGATGGCTGCGTCGCGCCCGCTCAGGGCGTTGAGGAGGGTCGATTTTCCGGCGTTGGGGACACCCGCCAGCACGACGCAGAAGCCCTCGCGCAGGCGCTCGCCTCGGCGCCCGTCGGCGAGAGCGCCCAAAATCGCGTCGCGCAGGCCGGCGGCGCGGCCGGAGAGGGCGGCGTCGAGATCGTCCGCGTCCACGTCGCCCTCATCGGCGAAGTCGAGGGCCGCCTCGGCGCCGGCGAGCAATTCGATGCCGGTTTCGCGCCAGGTCGCAACCTGACGGCCGAGGGCGCCTTCGAGCTGCCGCAGGGCCTGGAGGCGCTGTGCCTCGGTCTCGGCGTCGATGAGGTCGGCGATGCCTTCCGCCTCGGTGAGATCGATGCGGCCGTTCAGGAAGGCGCGGCGGCTGAACGCCCCGGCCTCTGCCGGCCGGCAGCCCGGCACGGAGGCGAGTGCCCGCAGCACCGCGGCCCTCACGGCCAGACCGCCATGGAGGTGCAGTTCGGCCATGTCCTCGCCGGTCGCGGTGGTGGGGCCGGGAAGCCACGCGACGAGCGCTTGATCGAGGACCGTCCGAGTGTCGGGATCGCGCAGGCGGCGCAAGGCG
>JAGTAM010000283.1 GCA_023422485.1 Pseudomonadota bacterium
CGCTGAAGGAGGCGCTGTCGCTGGGCGCCAGCGCCCGCGACGGCCTGGCCCGCCGGGCCCAAGCCCATGTCGAGGCGAATTTCTCCCTCGACCGGATGATCGAAGCCACCCTGGGCGTCTACGCGGATCTTCTGAGCCGGGCGAAAACGTGACAGGGTGAACCGAAATCAGTCCCGCGAGTTGACTCGGCAAGAAGATTTGCCAAGTTAGTGCCGTCCGGCCGAGCCGGATCAATCGGTGGCCGGGGCTCGCCAGACGCGGTGGCTCTCAGGCTGCCGTTTTGTCGTTGATACAGGAGAACTGAGCCATTCGCAGACCAATGAGAGCCATGCCGGCCCCGCAGAAGGACGGGCCGCGCGCAAACCGGGACATCCGCGGCGTCCGCGACGTCCAGCTCATCGACCAGGACGGGCAGAACCGGGGTGTCGTGCCCTTCTTCGACGCGCTGGCCATGGCTGAAGAGGTCGGGCTCGACCTCGTCGAGATCGCGCCGAACTCCGTCCCTCCCGTCTGCAAGTTCCTCGATTACGGGCGCTTCCGCTTCAACGAACAGAAGAAGCAGAACGAGGCCCGCAAGCGGCAGAAGACGGTCGAGGTGAAGGAGATCAAGCTCCGCCCCGGCATCGACAAGCACGATTACCAAGTGAAGATGAAGGCCGTTCAGCGGTTCTTCGAGGAAGGCGACAAGGTCAAGGTCACCCTCCGCTTCCGCGGCCGCGAGATCGCCCACCAGGATATCGGTCTCCGCCTCCTCGAGCGCGTGAAGCAGGAGACCCAGGAGATCGCCAAGGTCGAGAGCGAGCCGATGCTCGAAGGCCGCCAGATGATCATGATCCTGGCGCCGCGCTGACACGTCCCGACCTCTCCGCCGTTCCGCGGAAAAGGCTCGTCTGCGAATGCGCTGCTCCCTTGCGGGGGCGGCGCATTTTTCGTTTTCGCAGCGTCTGATGATGGCTTCGGAATGGCCGAATTCCCCTCTTTCCGGAGGCCGGGAGAGAGGAACCTAGAGCATCGTGCTGGATATCGGATTCGGCACGACGCTCTAGGTTCTTGTGCCGCATCGGCTTTGTCCGAAAGCCGGTTTCCACCTTTCGGGCCGATGCAAGAGACTCCTGCGATCACGATCGGGAACGGTCAGGAAAGACCTATTTCAGCATCGAGATCTGCACGTCGCCGGTGCGTCGAGCCACCGCTACGGTCACATCTTCGCCGTGGCGGTGCAGACGGACGTCGACACGCGAGGTGCCGAGCTTGAGGTTGAACAGTTCCACCGCTTCGAGGAAGCGCGGCAGGATCGGGTTGCGGAAGCGGATGCGGTTGCGGGCGTGGTCGATTTCGAGCCCGAGGCAGGCGGCGAGGAAGGCGAAGGGCGCCGCCGCCGCCCAGGCCTGGGGCGAGCAGGCGACGGGGTAGCTCACGGGTCCGCGCTGGCGCCGCCGCATGAAGCCGCAGAACAGCTCCGGCAGGCGCTTCTGGTCATAGTACAGGCTGGTGTCGAACATGCCCTCAAACACCCGCGCCGCCTCCTCCTTGAGGCCGTAGCGGGCGAGCCCCAGCGCGCAGATCGCGTTGTCGTGCGGCCAGATCGAACCATTGTGGTAGGACATCGGATTGTAGCGCGCCTCGCCCTTGGCGATGGTGCGGATGCCCCAACCGTTGAAGCCGTCGTTGGAGAGCAGCTGCGCCGCAACCTGCGGGGCCCGCTCCGGCAGGGCGATGTTCGTGAACAGGGCGTGGCCGGTATTCGAGGACCGCACGGCGCATTGCCGCTTGGCGCCGTCGAGGGCGAGGGCGTAGGTGCCGATCTCCTCGCACCAGAACGCCCGGTCGAAGTTTTCGCGCAATGTGTTGGCCTGCCCCGTCAGGCGGACCGACAGGTCGTCCTCGCCCAAGAGACTCGCGAGGCGCGCCGCACCGCGCTTGGCGGCGTAGACGTAGCCTTGGACCTCGCACAGGGCGATCGGCCCCTTGGCCATGGCGCCGTCGGCGTGGAAGATCGAGTCGTGGCTGTCCTTCCAGCCTTGGTTCGCCAGCCCCTGCTCGGTCTCGCGGGCATATTCGACGAAGCCGTCGCCGTCGCGGTCGCCGTACCGGTCGATCCAGTCCAGCGCCAGCTTGAGCTGCGGCCAGATCGCCCGGATCGTGTCGAGGTCGCCGGTGACCTCGTGATACTGCGCCGCCAGCATCACGAAGAGCGGCGTGCCGTCGATGGTGCCGTAATAGTGGCGGAAGGGCACCTCGCCGAGCATCGCCATCTCGCCGCGGCGGGTCTCGTGGAGCACCTTGCCGGGCTGAGCATCCGCCGCCGGATCGACCTCCTTGGCTTGAGTCGCGGCGAGGAAGCGCAGCACGCCCTTGCCGAAATTCGGGTCGATCCAGAGCGCCATCATCGCGGTGATGATGCCGTCGCGCCCGAACACCGTGGAGTACCAGGGGATGCCGGCAAACGGGTAGATGCCCTCCTGCGTGCGGGTCGCCAGCATGTAGAGGTCGGCCGTCGCCCGGCAGAGCCCCTCGTTGAACTGGTCGTTCGAGGAGATGATCGTGGTGATGCCGGCGGTGATCTGGCGCTGGTCGCGGCGGTTGTCGCGGTAGGCGCGGGCGAAGATACGCCCCTCGCTCAAGCGCCGGTCCGGCTGCTCGGCGAGGCTGCCGGCGGCGCGCGACAGGGCAAGCGCCGCGGATTCGCCCGCCTTCTCGGGACCCGGCGCGGAGGTATAGGCGCGATGCGACTGACAGACCACGCGGATGAACAGCGAGGTATTGGCACCGGGCTCCAGCTCGACCACAAACTCGGCCTTGCCCGGCTCCAGCGTCCGCGGCTTCGGTCCGAAATGCACCGAGGTGGTCCGCACGCTCTCGTCGAGACCGGCGTAGCGGAACTGCACCTCGGTCTCGCTGCGGCGCTCGACCGTGCGCTTGCCGCGGTTCATCCGGTCGGAGCCGCGCACCTCGAACAGGTCGCGGTAATCGGCGTCGAACGTGACGCCGATGCGCAGGCGGCGGCGTCGGGTGTCGTAGTTGCGCAGGCCGATGCGGTCGTAGCAGGCGCCCTTGAACAGGAACTTGGTGCGCTCGATGGCGATCAACTCGCGGGGGATCGAGGTCTCGTCGCCCGCGTCGAGCCGGATGTCGGGGGTGGTGAGATCGACGCTGAGCGATCCGTTGTCGTCCTGGATCGCCGAGGACAGCATCATCGGCCGCTCGTCCTCGATCGTCAGCGCGAGGCGCGAGAGGTAGCGCGTGTCTTGGAAGTAGAGACCCTCCGGCCCCGGCGTCCAACCGATGTCGCCGTAGCTGTCGAGAACGGCGAAGGCCTCGCCGTATTTGAGGGCGCGTAAGGGGCGGTCCACCAGGGAGGCCTGCGCCTCGATGTGGTATTGCGGCAGGTTCTCGTCGGCGTCGAGCAGGCCGAATTTCGAGGCCGTCCGCTCCTCGGAGTTTCCGGCGTGGAGATGGGCTGCGTCGTCCTGTGCCGCCATGCGAAGCGCCTTTTTGCCGTTGATCCGATGCGAGCGAGGTCTCCCTCGCAAAACGAAGGCCGCCAGGTGCCTTGCAGCGACCGGCGGCCCCGTCGGACCCGTTCAGTTAGGCGCTCTCCCGGCCCCGGCGAGGGGCCGAAAGAGAGTTTGTCGAGCCGTTCATGCCGGCATCGCGGCGACGTGGATCGGGCCGTGGGCGGTGCCGTTCAGCTCACCGTACTGGGGCGAGAAGGCGCCGGCGGCGGGCATCTTGATCACGTTTCCCTGGCCGGCCAGGAGCTGCTCGTAGGCCGAGACGTACTTGCGCACCATCACTTCGGCCGTGAAGCGGCCCTCGAAATGGGCGCGGACGCCAGCGCGCGGCAGATCCTTGACCTTGCGGCAAGCCTCGACCGCCTCGTCCATCGTGTTGACGATGAAGCCCGAGACGCCGTCCTTGATCACTTCCGGCACCGAGCCGTTGCCGAAGGCGATCACCGGCGTGCCGGCCGACATCGCCTCGATCATCACAAGGCCGAAGGGCTCCGGCCAGTCGATCGGGAAGGCGAGCGCCAAGGCGTTGCCGAGGAAGTCCTTCTTCTGCTCCTCGTTGATCTCACCGATATACTCCACCAGCGGATGGTGGATCATCGGCTCGATCGTCTCGTCCCAGTACTCCTGGTCGGCCTTGTCGACCTTGGCGGCGATCTTCAGCGGGATGCCGGAGCGGATCGCCATCTCGATCGCGCGATCGGGGCGCTTCTCGGGCGAGATGCGGCCGAGGAAGGCGAGGTAGCCACCCTTGGCCTCCGGATAGTAGGGGCAGTTCTCCTTCGGCAGGCCGTGATGGATCGTGGCCAGCCAGTTGGAGCTCTCCGGCATCGGCTCGCGCTGGTTGTCCGAGATCGAGACCAGCGGCATGCCGGTGAACGTGTTGTAGACCGGCATGAAGTCCGGCACGTCCAGGCGACCGTGCATGGTCGTCAGGCACTTGTGATACAGGTCCTCGAACATCGGATATTGCAGCAGATCGATGTGGAAGTGGATCACATCGAATTCATGCGCCCGGCGATGCACGTGGTGCAGCATGGCGAGGTGGCCCGCGGTGTGATCGCGGTAGCCGAGAAGGCGCAGGCCCTCCGGATGGCAGGCGGCGAGCTTTGCCGAAGTCTGGGAATCGCCGCTCGCGAACAGGGTCACGTCGTGACCCTGGCGGACGAGTTCTTCCGTGATCCACGAAACGACACGCTCGGTGCCGCCATAGAACTTCGGCGGCACGGCTTCCGCGAGCGGGGCAACCTGGGCAATGCGCACGAAGACGTCTCCTGTGACAGGAAATAGGGATGTTGGGCAGACTAATGGGGGACGCGGCCTGAGCAGGACATGAACGAAACAGACAGCCAAGGTTTATGGTTCCGCCCGGTGACTGGGGCGAGCGGCAATCTTTGCAAGCCCACCAAATGCCCTCTTTCCACAGATGCTCGCCGCAGCGCTCGCATCGGCCGGTCCGATCGTCAGGCCCGCCCGAGCGCCCATGGAATCCTCCCCTGCAAGCCGCCTGCCATCGGCCGATTGAAACGGGAAACGGTTTCTGCCATAAGCCGCCCGCGTTGAACCGCCCGGCCGATCAGGGCTGCCGTGGCGGTTCCCGTTGCTCCAGCAGCATTCAAGCGCGAAGTGCCGGCCGCCGGTCGGATCGCTGTCGCGTTTCAGGAGAGCCAAATGCCCAAGCTGAAGACGAAGTCGGGCGCCAAGAAGCGCTTCAAGGTTACCGGCACCGGTAAGGTGGTCTACGCCCAGGCCGGCAAGCGCCACGGGATGATCAAGCGGACCAACAAGCAGATCCGCAACCTGCGCGGCACCACGACCCTGTTCGAGGGCGATGCCGCCAACGTGAAGAAGTACTTCCTGCCGAACCAGCGGTAAGTTCTTCCACCCCTCGCGATCTGTTTTGTCTTAACGTTCCAGGAGATTTCCCATGGCCCGCGTCAAGCGTGGCGTGACCAGTCACGCGAAGCACAAGAAGGTTCTGAAGGCCGCCAAGGGCTATTACGGCCGGCGCAAGAATACGATCCGCATCGCCAAGCAGGCGGTGGAGAAGGGTCTGCAGTACGCCTACCGCGACCGCAAGAACAAGAAGCGCACCTTCCGCGCCCTCTGGATCCAGCGGCTCAACGCGGCGGTGCGCGAGCACGGCCTGACCTATTCCCGCTTCATCGATGCCCTGGCCAAGTCCGGCATCCAGGTGGACCGCAAGGCTCTCTCCGAGCTCGCCATCCACGAGCCGGCCGCTTTTGCGGCGGTGGTCGAGAAGGCGAAGTCGGCCCTGCCGAAGGCCGCCTGATCGCGCTTCGCCGAACGGCGGAACGATCGAAGCTTTGACAAGGCGCGGCGCGGCCAGCGCCGCGGCGTCGTAATTTTGGGCGGGGGGGGTTTTGCCGGCGGCCCCCGC
>JAGTAM010000436.1 GCA_023422485.1 Pseudomonadota bacterium
CGCGCGCGTTGATCGCCACGGCCACGCGGTCGAGGCCGACGAGCCCGAGGGTACCTGGACCCTCGACAATCTCCTGCGCGACCGCGGCTCTACCGGCCTCGATTCCTATCGCGCGGCCTATCCCGAACTGTCCTCGCAGACCTATGCGAGGGCGCAGGAGGCGGCAAGCATCGGCACGCCGCTGCTGAGCGACCGCTGGGACGGGCTCGACGCGATCCTGGCGCCCGGCCGCGAGATCCTCTGCCCCGACGGTCCCGAGGCGGTGCTCGCTGTCTTACGCGAAGCGCCGTAGGCGGAACGGCGCGCGATCGGCGCGGCCGCACGCGAAACTGTGCTCGCCCGTCACTCGGCCGCCCATCGCTCCGAGGAACTCGAAGCCTATCTGCGTGAAGCCGCCCCGCGGCAATCTGCTGCGACGCCCGAACCCGATCTCGAAGTGCTTTAGGCCTGAGGAGTTGAAGTCCATGAGGAGTCGAGCGGTGGGCGATCAGGACGGCAGGCACGTGCTCGTGGCCGGGGGCGCCGGCTTCATCGGCTCGCACCTCGTCGATGCGCTGCTTGCGCGGGGCGCCCGCGTCGTCGCCCTCGACAGCCTTCTGACCGGGCGCCGCGACAACCTCGCTCATCTGACCCGCGAGCCCCGGTTCGAACTGGTCGAGGCGGATGTGAGGCAGCCGCTGCCGGCGCTGCCGCGGTTCGACCGGATCTTCAATCTCGCCTGCGCCGCCTCGCCGCCGCACTACCAGGCGGACCCGATGCACACGATGATGACGAGCGTCGTCGGCACCAATCACCTCTTGGAGCGGGCGCGGGCGGACGGCGCGCGCTTCCTGCAGGCCTCCACCAGCGAAGTCTACGGCGACCCCGAGGTGCATCCGCAGACCGAATCCTACTGGGGCAACGTCAACCCGACGGGGCCGCGCGCCTGCTACGACGAGGGCAAGCGCTCGGCCGAGACCCTGGTCTTCGATTTCGAGCGGGTGCACCGGCTCGACGTGCGGGTGGCGCGCATCTTCAACACCCACGGCCCCCGGATGCGGGCCGATGACGGCCGCGTCGTCTCGAACGTCGTGTGTCAGGCGCTCGCGGGCGAGCCGATCACCGTCTACGGCAACGGAGAGCAGACCCGCTCGTTCTGCTACGCCGCCGACCTCGTCGAGGGGCTGATGCGGCTGATGGACCGCGAGACCTCGCCCGGCGGCCCGGTCAATCTCGGCAACCCGCGCGAGATGACGGTGGCGGAACTGGTCGAACTCGTCACCCGGATGACGGAGACCCGCTCGGCGGTGGTGCGCCGGCCGCTGCCCGTCGACGACCCGCAGCGCCGCCGGCCCGACATCACCCGCGCGCAGACGCTTCTCGGCTGGTCGCCGCAGGTATCACTCGAACAGGGGCTGGAGGCGACCATCGCTTGGTTCGCCAAGGAGATCCGCCCGCCCGAGCCGGTAGCGCGGGCGAGCCTCGGGCGCTTCGTCGGCAGCCGCCCGTTCCAGCCGGCCGAGCCGGCGCTCGGGGACCTCGCGCAAGGGTCGACATGAGGACCGCCGTGAACGCCGAGCCGATCCGCGTCGGGATCGTGGGCGTCGGCAGCTGCGCCTCGTCCTTCGTGCAGGGCCTGCACCATGATCGCGACGTGTTCACGAACGCAGCGGTGCCGGGCCTGATTGCGCCCGAACGCGGCCGCTACCCGATCCGCGACATCGAGCTCGCCAGCGCCTCCGACGTGTCTTCGGAAAAAGTCGGGCGAGATGGGGCGCGGGCGATCCATGCGGCATCAACAACACCCATGTCTGCGCCGACGGGCCAGCGACCGGCGTCACCGTGCGGCGCGGGCCGACCGTCGACGGCATCGGCCGCGACCTCGAACGCATCATCGCGGAATCGCCCGACCCGGTCGCCGACGTAGTCGAGGAACTGGAGCGCAGTCGCAAGCAGGTGCTCGTGAACTACCTGCCGGTCGGCGCGCAGCGCGCCACCGAGCTCTTCGCCCGCTGCGCCCTCGATGCCGGCTCTGCGCTCGTCAACGGCAGTCCGGTCTCCATCGCCTCCGACGGGGCGTGACGGGCCCGGTTCGAGGAGCGCGGCCTGCCCATCGTCGCCGACGACATCAAGAGTCAGGTCGGTGCCACGCCACTTCCACATGGGCCTCCTGCGCCAGGACGGCACGCACAAGCTGGCGCTCGAAGAATTCGCCCGCTGCACTCCGGAATTCGGCCTGTGCCAGTGGTTCCACGACGCGGATCCCCGCTTCGACGAGGCGGTCGCCTGGATGAAGCGCCCCGGCGTCACCCATCTGCGCACGGGTCTCTCCTGGGCCGACAGCTTCCGCTCCGACGCTCTCGACTGGTTCGACCGGCAGATGGCGGCGTTGCAGGACTTCCAGGTCACGGCGACCTTCTGCTTCACGCCCGCGCACCGCGGCATCGCCCCCACCACACCTCCGCACCGCTGGTGCGCGAGGAGTTCCCGGAGTTTTGCGCCACGATGGTGAGCCGCGACGCCGACCCCGCAGCGGTCCGAGCCGAGGCCGTGCCGGCGCCGGAGATGCCGCTGCCGTAGCGGACGGCTGGGCCCCGCCTCTCCTGGGAGCACAGCGTCCATCCCGGCGAGCCGCCGCAGCACAGCCTGATCGGCACCCTGCACCGCTGATGCGGCCCGCGCGCCGTCGCTTGCCGAGCCCTTCCGCCAGCGCACTCGCTCCGGCGGCTCCCAGCACCTAGAACGCTTCGCGAGCGCCCGCTTACGGGCGCGCGAGAGACTGACGGAATGGACATGCAGGCTCCCCCCGGACACGCGGCGGCGCGTCTGGTGCCGCCGGTGCCGGCGCCGCCGGAGCGGGAATTGCCGACCCTGCGCTTCATCGCGGCGATGCGGGTCAACGGCATCCTCTGCTGGCCGGCCTCCGCCTACGAG
>JAGTAM010000351.1 GCA_023422485.1 Pseudomonadota bacterium
GGCGCGCTCGGGGCCGGTGCCGGGGCCGGCGTTGCCGGCTTGGCGGGCGCGTCGGTGGGAACCGAGGCGGGCTGGCCGCCCTGACCGGCTCCGCCGCGCAGCGTGTCGAGCAAGTTGTCGGCGTTCACCGGCTTGTCGGCCGGCTGCGTCTGGCCCGGCTGCGTCCCGGCCTCGTCGAGGATCGAGCGGGGCGCGGCGCTGCGATGCGCCATGATCGCCAGAGCGATGCTGGTGGTGAAGAACAGGGCCGCGAGGATCGCGGTGGCGCGGGTGAGCGCGTTGGCCTGGCCCCGGCCGGTCATGAAGCCGGAGACGCCGCCGCTTCCGCCGCCGCCGAGCCCGAGCCCGCCCTCCGAGCGCTGCAGCAGCACCACGGCGATGAGCGCCAGCACGATGATGAGGTGGACGACGATGAGGACGGTCTGCATAGCGATTCCGGTGCCCGCTCGCGCGGACGCTGTCGGTGTGCCGAACAGGGGCGCGCGCCAAAGCGGCGCGCCCGCGTATCCGCTGCACGAAGTGGGGGCTCCTACACCGTTTGCCCACCCGCGCCAACCGGCCTTCGTGCCTCGGAGCGGGACAAAGCCCGCGCGCGCAGCCGAGAGCTCTGGGAAAATGCGGAGAGCGCATGGCCATGGGGGTGTGGCCCGTGCAAGGAGTCGGAGATGACCGATTTCCAGCACGAAGCCGGGCGGCTCGCCGCCTTCATCGACCGCGCCGACCGCGAGGAGATGGCGGCCGTCCAGTCCGATCTCCTGCGGATCGCCCTCGAACGGCCGGACCCGGCGGGGCGGGCAGGAGCCCTCGATGAAGTGCAGGCCGCCCTTTCCGACCGCATCCGCCCGGACGGGATGAGCCCGCTGCAGCAGGCCTTCTACGTCGCCGTGCTCGCGATGATCGAGCGGACCAAGGAGGCCGTGTCGAAGGCGCCGGCCCGCCAGGACTGACGGCGGAGCGGGCCGCAGGCATGGCGCCGGAACGCCGCGCTCTCCTCGTCGTCGATGTCCAGGCGAGCTTCCGCGTGCCGGACACGGTCGTTGCCGGCATCACCGCCCTGAGCCGGACGCTTCATACCGTCGCGACCATCGAGCGGCACGACGAGGCGGTCACCCCGTTCGCGCGGCAGCTCGGCTGGACGCCGCCGGCCGACGAGGCGCCGCTGGTTCCGGCCGACCGGGTCTTCGTCAAGCACGGCTACCTGCCGCCGCCCGCGCTGATCGCGCATTTCAGGGCGCTCGGCATCGGGCGCGTCCTCGTCTGCGGCGTACAGGCCGAGACCTGCTGCCTCGCCGCCGGCTTCATGCTGTTCGACGCCGGCCTGCACCCGACCCTGCTCCGATGGCTCAGTGTCGGGTCGTCCCTCGACCGCTCGGGCGCCCTCGGAGCCGAACTCTGGCGGCATCATTTCGGCAGCGTGCTGGAGGCCCCCGAGGCGCTGCGGCAACTGTCCTGAGCCCCTGCCCTACCCCTCGTAGGCGCGGCAGATCCCCAAAAAATCCTCCGCCACGAGGCTGGCGCCGCCGACGAGCGCGCCATCGACGTTCTCGACCGCCATCAACTCACGGGCGTTGGCGGGCTTCACCGAGCCGCCGTAGAGGATGCGGATCTTGTGCGCCTCCTCGCCGACGAGCTTGTCGAGCATCTCGCGCAAGGAGGCGTGGACCTCGGCGATCTCCTTCGCCGTCGGCGTGCGGCCCGAGCCGATGGCCCAGACCGGCTCGTAGGCGATCACCGTGTCCTCGCCGGTGGCGCCCTTCGGCAGGCCGATGGCGAGCTGCGCACGCACGATGTCGAGGGCGCGGCCTTGCTGGCGCTCCTCCATGGTCTCGCCGACGCAGATGATGCCGCGTAGCCCCGCGCGGCGGGCGCCCAGCGCCTTGGCATGGACGCCGTCATCGGTCTCGTAATGGTAGGCGCGGCGCTCGGAATGGCCGACGATGACGTAGGTGGCGCCGAGATCGGCGAACATTTCCGCCGAGATCGATCCGGTGAAGGCGCCGCTCGGACGGGCATGCAGGTTCTGGCCGCCGATGGCGACGGGCGAGCCGTAGACGGCGGCCACGCAGGAGGAGATCAGCGTCGCGGGCGGGCAGATCAGAACATCGATCTTGTCCGTGAGCGCGGGCGGAAGCCCGTCTCGGATCGCCTCGACGATCGGGACCGAGGAGCGCAGACCGTTCATCTTCCAGTTGCCGGCAACCAGCGGACGGCGTCCCTCGCTTGCCATGGCGTCCCGGTTCTCCGTGTCTCGTTCCAAGGGTTTCAACGTGTGGGCGGACCTAGCAGAGCAAGCTTAGGCGCGCAAACGACCTTTGCAGCCGTTCCGCCACGGGTTGGGCAGGCGGAACACATGCCCCTTGCGCCGCTGCCCTTTGCGCCGCCGCCCCGATCGTCTATCGCGTGGCTCGCATGTGGTCCCGGCCCTCGCAGGCCGGGCGTGATCAAGATCTAGGTCCGGGCGTCCGATGCTCCAGTCCATTCGCAGTGCCAGCCAGCATTGGCTCGGCAAGGTCGTGCTGACGGTGATCTTCACCTTCCTGATCGCCGGTGTGGCGATCTTCGGTGTGGAGGAGTTCTTCCGCGGCGGGTCGAGCACGACCGTCGCCACGGTCGGCAAGACGCCGATCTCGGCCGAGGAGGTGCGCACCGCCTACCAGAACCAGCTTCAGCGCTATCAGGCTCAGCTCAAGCGGACGCTGACGCCGGACCAGGCGCGAGCGATGGGCCTGGAGCGGCAGGTGCTGGCCCAGCTCATCACCGAGGCGGCGCTCGACCAGAAGACGCGGGATCTCGGGCTTGCCGTCTCCGACGCGGCAGTGCTGCGGGCGATCCAGGAGGAGCCGAGCTTCAAGAACGCCAACGGCAGCTTCGACCGGACCCTGTTTTTCCAGACGCTCCAGCGGGCGGGCCTGAACGAGGCGATGTTCGTGCGCGAGCAGCGCTCCGTCATCGCCCGCCTGCAACTGGCCGACGCCATCGTCGCCGATCCGCCGGTGCCGCAGGCCATGCGCGAGGCGGTGCACCGCTACAGCCT
>JAGTAM010000355.1 GCA_023422485.1 Pseudomonadota bacterium
GGACGGAGGTGATCACCTCGACGCGCTCGGCGCGGGGCGGGTCGTTAAAACTCACCATAGGGTCGGTCATAGGCACACACTTCCACAAGCGTGAGCTCATGTCCGGTCATTTAGGGGGCTACTTCAGAAACCCGAACGATCGATCGTCGAAACTCGAAAAGCCACCTTTCGAAATCCGAAGTGCTCAAGTCTTCCGCAACTCCCGGCAACACCCCGGGAGTTGCCGAACTAACGCTTCGCGACAATCGCCTAACGCAAGTGTGCGAAGCGTAGCCGTCCGCCGCGTCCTGCTTGCCTCGCTTCGAATTTCGGCGATGTTCATGAAGGAATGAAGCGCGGATCGAAGGAGCTGCTGCGTTCAAAACGGAGATCACGACATCATGAACCGTTCCGCAGCCCTGGCCCTGTCGACGGCCGGCGCCGCCCAGACGAGCCCGTACTACGTCAGGCCCTCGTCCTCGTAGGCATCCCCGACGTCGGGCACCTCCTCCCACGAAGCATCCACGGCCTCGTCGTCAACCTGATCGTCGTAGCCGGCGGACTCGTCGTGCACGATCCGCAGCTCCTGGGGGCACGCACGCATCTCCTCCGGCGGATGATCGATGTCGGGAACCGTGTCGCTGCCGTCCCAGGCCATATCGACATGCGGCAGCAGTTCAGGAGCGGGGATGGCCCTGCGTCGCGGCATCCGGGCTGAAGAAGTCAGCGGATCGATCTCGAAGCGAAGAACGTCGTTGGGCTTGCTGGGCTGGTTCCCGGCGAAGCGGAGGGCGATCCGCAGAAACGTCCGAGCCTCCGGCGCGGCCCTGCGGAGGTTCGCACGGATGATCTGCGCGGCCTCGAGATCGAAGCGGACCAGCTCGGTCCACCCGTTGCCTCCCCCCCCTCCTGCCGTCTGCCCACGTTCTCGAGCCCTATGCGGAGGCCGAGTTCCTCGTAGTAGGCGAGCACGCTCCGCTCGACGAAGCCCTCCTTCTTGGGACGGACGACGGTCCACGACCACCTCCCTCCCAGCCGGCGCCGAACTCTGATGTCGCGGGACCTGGGAACGGCCTCGTCCGGACGGCTGAAGAGGATGACGTAGTCGCCGTCTGGAAAGCGGGCGTCGATGTTCTCGCTGAACCCGATCTTCAGCAGGTCCTCTTCACCGACGATCATGGAGCGGGCGGCGTAAACCCTCCCCGTCGTCGAGAAGTACCGGGAACCGGGCATGCCGTGATCCGCAATCGATGGAGCGCGGAGCCTAAGGACTCGTCCGACGGCCGCCAAGGAGACGGACCGGCGTTATCGTCGGCATGGTTCACCGCTTCCTAAGGATGCCGAAGACGCGAAGGCGAGGAGGATCCGTACCGGATGGTCCGCCAGATCACCAGATTTGGCCGCTGGCGGCCGCGGCCGGCGATCGTGGCGCCAGGCAGCTTGCGGCGTCGAGGGCCATCCTGGAGCGATTCTGGAAGGAGTGGTCGCGATCCGTCCCGAACCGAAGGGGCGTTCCTTCGTTGTGGCAGGGCGTGGTATGCCGGGAGCACCCACGGGGGACTGCTCATGGCGCCGACGGCGGGTCGCCCACTCTCCAACGACGCGGAGGCTGCCGGTGAACCCGCCGGCGCGCAGGCGTCGCCAGAGTTCGGCACCGTTGCGGCAGCCGGCCGCCCACTCGTCGTCGAGCCGGGGCAGGTAGGACTCCAGGCTGCTCTGGCGCGCCCGGAACACGTCACCGGTCAGGCCGCGCAACACGTGGCGCACGAGCCTGCGGCTGTGGCCGGTCGTGCAGACGATCTGCCGGATCGGCATGCCCTGTCGCGACAGCGTCAGTATCGCCTCGGCAGTCGCCGTGCGCCGACGGTAGCCCTCGTATTGCAGGCGCTCGGCGCAGGTCAGCCGATTGGGGTCGATCGTGGCGGCGCCCACCGCGACTCGGATGGCGGTCATCGACTTGCGCACGGCATCGAGGAAGGCGGCGCTGGCGTTCTCCATCAGATGCCAGCGGTCGGCGACCTGGATCGTCGTGGGCAACGCCCGCGCCGCGGCCTCGCCGTAGCCGCCGCCGCGGTCACGGGCGAGGACGGCGATCTCGGGATGGGCGGTGAGCCATGCCTCGACGGTGCCGCTCTCGCGATCCGGCAGGAGGGCGACGACGCGCCGCCGCTCCAGGTCGCAGATCAGCGTGCCGTAGCGTTGCCCACGGCCGAAGGCCCAATCGTCGATGCCGATCGCGGTCAGGGTCTCGGCCGGCCTCTGGGCGCGGCGGCGCACGGTTCGCAGCATCGTGTCCCGGCTCGCCGGCACCATCAGTCGGCGGGCGAAGCTCTCCGCCGGCCGGCCAACGAGCGCGAGGCCGAGATGATGGACGATGGTCTCCAGCCGTCCTGTTCGTCGGGCGTAGGCGGCGGCGAGGGCCGGTTCGAGCCGCTCGGCGAAGACCTTCGTCCGGCATTCCGTTCCGACGCACCGGAAGCGGCGGACGCTGATCGTGATGACGACGCGTCGGCCAGCGACCGGCAGATCCGATAGGGTGCGGATGTACCGGCTGTGCACACGGGACGAGATGCCGTCACACCTCGGACATCGGGCCGACGCGGCGGTCGGCCGAGCGGTGATGGTCAGACCCGCCCCCACCTCGATGTGATCGACGACAAGGCCGGGCGGAACGACAGAACCGAGATGAAGGCTGCGGGGCATGGCCGGATCTCCGACGGCTGAAGCCGAGATCCATCAACCCGCCTGCACCGAAAGTGAGTCAGAGCCAATTTTGGACGCCGATCCGGGGTCAACATTCCACGCTGTTTGACACTCACACACTACTTGGTGACACGAGACAGATGGGGACGGCCGGCGGAGGACCTCAAACAGGCTCCAAGGCGCTGCCTCTCTTGGACCACGTAATTGAGACCCAGCCGCGACGCAGGCCCTTGGCGGTTACGCGGGCCGCTTACGACGTCGGCGCGGGCTGGCCGGATCGCGCAGGAGGATCCCGTCGTTGCCGACCGAGGTATCCTCCGTGCGGCGCTGCCGGTAGAGCGCGGCGGTCGGCCAACGTCGCAAGGATCGGCTCGATGTCCGCGCCCTGTTCCACGCCTCCGGCTCCTCCTTCCAGTTTCTGGAACAGGTCCTCGTCGATCCCGAAGCGGATCCCGTCGCCGAGGTCCGTGCTCAGGAAGCCGGGGACGTCTTGGGCCGCCGTTTTCCTGAAGCCTGGATGCAGGAAGAAGGCGTAGGTCTTTCTTAGTGCGGCCGCTTCGTCGTAGGTCAGGTCGAGCGCGTCGGGTGCGGCCGGGGAGATCCTGAACCTGCCCCTCCACCCCGTCCGCGCGGAATACGAAGCAAGCGGCAACGCGTGTGTCCGGGGGACGGCCGTTGATCGTCGCGAGCATGGACGCCTGCGCCATCTGGCTGCCGTAGGCGCGCCGGGTCCGACCCTTGGTCTCGAATACGTGGCGCTCGCCGAGCCCGAATCCCAGGAAATCGGGACGGCCGCCGGGCTTTAGAGGTCCGGCCCCGCTCTTGTCGACCGCGCTGGTGCCGGCGGGATCCCAATTGGCCCCGCACCCGTCCACATGGATGAGATGGTCGAGGTGCATGTGCGTCTGCGCGAACCACAGCGTCATGGCCTGACCGAGCAGGAAATAGGTCGCACCGCGTTCGGACTGCTCAAGGTTCCTGGAAATAGGGCGTGGTCCTAAGGTTGGCGTCGAGGAAGCCGTGGGCAAGTGCGTACAGCATCCGCGCGCGCCAGCGGCCAACTCGTGCGAGGGCCGCCCGACGGCTCGGGTAGCCAACCGTCATAAGCGCTCGCGTGATGTCGAGATGGTCGGCCGTGATGCTCATTGAGCCGCGCAATCCAGGAAAGATTGCAGGCGGAAAATTGATGCAGGTCAGGACGTCGGACATCGTGCATGCGTACCGGACGTCGACCGACCACGCCTTCCGGGCATCAGCGGTTCGCATGGGATCCTGGCGTCGGTCAACAGCCATTCGGCAACTTCAGCCGCACCGGTCGCTGCAGCCTGTAGCTGAGGAAGGCCTCCGCCGACCTTGTCGGCGCCGATCACAGCGGCTGCCCGCATGCCCTCAATGTATGCACGCGCAATCAGTCTGACCAAGATCGCGATTAGGCGTTTGTAGACAGGATCGCTCAAGTTCAGCGCTTGGAAAATGCGTACTATGGCATTGTCATGAGCTTGCGACGTCAAGCGAATAACATTGGGGGATCTCCACGCTTCTTGTAGACCGTTCGCACGTATCCGCCCCACTGATCTAACACTACTTTGGCAGTCTCGCGCGGGGTGTCGGCGCCGCGCTACCGCACCGGAGACAAAGACGAGAGAGCGCCACTCGTTTCGATGACCTAAGGTCGCCATTAAACAGGACATTGGTCCGTTTTTGGTGCATATCTAGGCAAAAAAGCCTTTTTGCCAAAGTAGTGCTAACAGCCTGCGACATTCCTCGCCGGTGATGAAAGAAGACGAAGCTTCGAGGCTGAACTCCGGCAGATACAGACCAGTCACCCCCTTCTCGAGCACCCCCTCCGCAAGAACACCTACTTCACGTAAGATTAAGATGGATAGGCCGAGCTGGAAGGCCATTGCTGGC
>JAGTAM010000368.1 GCA_023422485.1 Pseudomonadota bacterium
CGATACGGCGGTCGAAGCGCAAGCCGAAGCGAAGCGGATCTCGCTTCGGCCATCTGGAGACAGCCGGCACTCTCTCATTTGACATAAAATTAGATGATTCTAATTGAGTTATATCTAATTTAATGACGACGGGTACCTGTTCTCCGACCATTGCGCCCGCGCGTGCCGATCGAGAGACGCGCGGGCTCTACGACTTTGGCACTGTTGCAATTCAGGAGTGATCCGATGGATGGCTTCACACCTCTCAGCGCTACCCTCGGTGGCCTCATGATCGGTGCTTCCGCCGCTCTGCTGCTGCTGCTCAACGGACGCATCGCCGGGATCAGCGGAATCCTCGGTGGGTTGCTTGCCCCTCCCTCGGGCGGCGCCGGCTGGCGGATCGCCTTCCTGGCCGGTCTGGTCCTGGCGCCACCGGCCTATGCCGTCTTGGGAGGTCACCTGCCAAAGGTGACCGTCGAAGCCTCGTTCCCCCTCCTGGCGGTCGCCGGCCTCCTTATCGGCTTCGGCGCCCGCCTCGGGGCTGGCTGCACCAGCGGCCACGGCGTTTGCGGCATCGGGCGCGGCTCGCCCCGTTCGCTCGTCGCGACCCTCACGTTCATGGTCACCGCGATCCTGACGGTCCTTGTCACGCATCATCTGCTTGGAGCCTGAACCATGGCCGCGACCGCATCCGCCTTCGCCGCTGGCCTGCTGTTCGGGCTCGGTCTGATCGTCTCGGGCATGGCCAATCCCGCCAAGGTCCTCGCCTTCCTCGATGTGACCGGACGGTGGGATCCGAGCCTCGCGTTTGTCATGGCAGGCGCTGTCGCAGTTTCGGCCGTCGGCTATCGCGTCGCGCGGCGCCGCGGCCGGCCGGTGCTCGCGACCCGGCTCGACCTTCCGACGCGTCGCAACCTCGATCCCCGGCTCATCGCCGGCGCCGCGGTCTTCGGCCTCGGCTGGGGGCTTGTCGGTCTGTGCCCTGGCCCGGCGCTGACCCTCCTCACGGTGTCGCCGGCGCCGGCCGCGACCTTCGTGGCCGCCATGGTCGTCGGCATGCTGTTGTTTCGCCTCGTGCCCGACCCGGCCGCGGCGGCCCAGCGAGCCGACGCTTGATCGCTTCGGCTTTTGTCAGATGCCGTCATCGGGAGGCGAAGCCGGAGGGATCCAGATCACGATCTCTCCGGCTCGTGCCGAGCCCTGGCTTGCGTTCGCCTTGCAATGACCGGAGAACATTCCGAGCTCATTGAGCTCAGACCGTATGATGTCAGCCCGCATCAGTCTCCCGGCCGGCTCATGCAGGATCGTCGGCTCGCCTCAGGCCGGCTATGCGTTCGAAGGGGATGAGGCATTCCGCGTAGCATCCGGCTTCGCGACAACCGGCGGCGCACCCAACTGCCTGCCCTGACCTCATAGTGCCCGACGGGATGGCGCGTGCCTCTCAGGCGCCGCCTCGTCCCACTCGCGGTCCCGCTCACGCAACTGTTCGGCGTCCGCCTTCCCCATGTCCATCCCGCGCGGCGTGTCGTCCTCGCGCAGCGTCCGGGGCGACGGCATGCCTTGCGGATCCGGCAGAATGGCGCGGACGAGAGCGGAGACGATTCCATCGACCTCCGTGGCCGAGACCCCGAGCGCCCTCGCGACCTCGAGGCGCCGCAGAGCCGCAAGATCGGCCCAGCCGGGCCCGGCTGAGCCGCATCGTTCGACGAGAGCAGGGACGAGTCGAAGCGCTGTCACGGGTACGGTGCGCAGTCGATCCAGGCGGCGCCGATCCGTCGTGTCCCGATCGTGCATCGCTCGCGCGTCCGGGAGGAACCGGGCCAGTTCGTCGAGGATGTGGGCTCGGATCGCGCCGACACGGACCGGGCCGACCTTGCGCACAGCCATCAGGGCAACCGGCGTCGCGAGCGCCAGCGCCCCCATATTCGCGAAGCCACCCTTACGGAGGCGGGCCCGCAGCGGGGTCGTGAGCAGCCCGCGCCCGAAGCCGCCGAGAGCGAGACGATCGACGGTCGCATCGCTCAGGTCGTCGAAGAGCGGCAGATGCGCCGATGCCTCGTCGAAGAGTGTCTGATGGGGCGCCATGATGGGGCGGTTATGTGTCGGATTGCCGGGGAGGTCGAGATCGGGAACGGCGTCTGCGGACCGGGCTCAGCCGAGCCGAAGCAGTTGCATCAGCCGAGGCTGACCAGCAGCAGTACGGGCGACAGGGTCACCGCCGCCGTGACGCGCCCGCCGACACGCCCGATCTCCCGCACAGCGACGCCGAGCCCGAGGGCGGCCATGCGCTCGATCCGGCGGGCAACAGTGCAGCCGATACGGCGGCCGAGATCCTCAGCCCCTTCGGCGCGGCAGAGCGACGGATGCCCCCGATCGGCGGCTCACGCCTTTCCGGCTTGAACGGGACGCATGGGAACCAATGGGATGGAAGAAGACGGTCTGCAGACTGGCCCGACGACGCGTCAAGAGACTGGTCGAGCATAGCCCGGAACCAGGGGTGCTGTTTTTCGTACATCCAGCACCTTTGAGAGACTTCTTCTCACACCAGATCGAAAACAGAAATTTCCGCCACGTCGATCGCAGCCCGGCCCTGCAGAGACATCGACCTGCGGATGCCGACACCCCAGCCATCAAGGCCGGGACCGGTTTGTCGATCAGGCGCTTAGGGAATAGCGGCATCCGCTCGGGCCGGGACGCGATCGAGACGGTCACCCCGGCGTTGGCGAGCGCGACGTCCGCCTGCCCTTCGCCATCATCGGCAAGCAAGTCGGCCTGGGGACGACCGTCGGGATCAGCCGCGATATCTGTGCGGTCGATGGTGATATCCTGCACAGCCCGCACCGGTAAGGTCGCGGCGGACACGATTGAAAAGGACTGACCATGGCGCTCTATCGCCTGGGCGAGCACGCCCCGCATGTCGCGGACGCGACCCGGATCTGGATCGCGCCAGGCGCCCACGTCATCGGGCGGGTGCGGATCGGCCTCGACGTCGGCATCTGGTTCGGGGCGGTGATCCGCGGCGACAACGATCCGATCGAGATCGGTGACCGCACCAACATCCAGGACGGAGCGGTGCTGCACGCCGATCCCGGCTTTCCCCTCACGATCGGGGAGGGGGTCACCGTCGGGCACGGCGCCATTGTCCACGGCTGCACGATCGGCGCCGACACCCTGATCGGCATGGGCGCCACGGTGCTCAACGGCGCCCGCATCGGCCGAGGCTGTATCGTCGGCGCGAACGCCCTGGTCCGCGAAGGCGCCGAATTCCCGGACGGCAGCCTCATTGTCGGGGTGCCCGCCAAGGCCGTGCCGACCCGCGACATGGACATCACCGCGATGACGCGGATGGCGGCCGAGCAGTATGTCCGCAACGGCCAGCGCTTCCTGAGGGACTTGGTGCCCGTCGAACCGGACCGTCCTTGAGGTGCCTCCGAAGCCGCAGCCGGTCGAGCCGAAGCGCGGTACCCGCGTGTCCCGGCCTCGAACGAGTCACGTCGAGGCGAGCGCCTGCCGCGCGAGGCAGCAGACGCTCCGAGGCCGGCGGCGGTCGCTGGCCCGTCAGCTCGCCTGAAGGGCCGCCTTCACCTTGGCCGGCGTGAACGGCACCGAGCGCAGTCGGACGCCGGTGGCGTCGAAGATGGCGTTCGAAACCGCCGACGGAACGATGGCCGCCGAGGGCTCGCCCGCGCCCCACGGCTTCTCGGTCGGCCGATCGATCAGGTCGATCACCACTTCAGGCACGTCGGGGAAGGTCAGGATCGGATAGCTTGCCCAGTCGAGGCTGGTGACCGCCCCGCGGTCGAAGGTGACCTCCTCCAGCAGCACACGGCTCACGGTCTGGATGACGTTGCCGTCGAGCTGGTTGCGCACACCGTCCGGGTTGATGATCTGTCCGCAATCCTGAACCACGAAGAAGCGTGGCACGCGCACGCGCCCGGTCCGGCGATCGACCTCGACTTCGGCCACGCCGGCCACGTAGGTCCGGTTCAGCTCGTACTTCACGTACGAGATTCCTCGCCCGCGCAGCCTGTCTCCGGAGATGTCCCTGACCGGCGAGGGCCGGGCCTCCCATTGTGCGATCTCGGCCGCCCGCTTCAGCACTTCAATGCCGCGCGGGTCCTTGAGGGCGCGCAGGCGGTAGTCCAGCGGGTCGATCCCCGCGGCCGCCGCGCACTCATCGAGGAAAGCCTCGTTGGCGTAAGTGTTCTGCATCCGCCCCGGCGTCCGGATCCACGAGGGCCGGAACGGCGTCGTAGCCAGCCGGTGACAGACCGTGCGCACATTCGGGAAAGCGTAGGGCAGGGCCGAGTTCTGGATGATGTTGCCCGGCGACATCGTGGTCTCGTGCGGCAACCCGGCGAGATCGGCCGCGACCAGCGGCACGTTGCCGGCCGCGCCCTCCGGCACGTGAAACTGCGATGACCAGGCGGCGACGTTGCCCTCGCCGTCGAGCCCCGCCTTCAGATCGATCAGCGTCGGCGGCCCCTTCGGGTCCCAGCCGTGTTCGTCGGCGCGCGACCACTGCACCCGCACCGGACGGCCGACCGCGCGGGCGAGCAGCGCCGCATCGCCCGCCGCGTCCTCGTGGCCGTTGCGGCCGTAGCAGCCCGACCCCTCCACATAGATGCAGCGCACCGCCTCCGGCGCGAGCCCCGTCATCGCCGCGAGCTGCTTGCGCAGCGCGTGCGTCATCTGTGAGGCCGTCCAGCAGGTGAGCAGCCCGTCCTTGAATTCGGCGATCGCGCAGGAGGGCCCGATCGAGCCGTGGGTATGGATGGCGAAGTCGTAGCTCGCCTCAAGAACGCGGGCGGCCCCGCCGAGGGCCGCCTCGGCATCGCCGGTGCTGCTGGTGACGTCGTCCTTCGTCACCCGCGTGGCGCGCACGTGCTGCCAGAGCTTGTCCTGCTCGGGCAGACCCTCCCACCGCGACCACGTTGCCTTGAGCTGTCCGGCCGCCTTCACCGCCGCCCATTCCCGCTCGGCGACGACGGCGAGGAAGTTGCCCTGGCGGACGATCCGGATCAGGCCCGGTATCCCCGAGATCGACGCCTCGTCCACGTCCTTCAGCTCCGCGCCGATTGCGGGCGGGCGGACCACGCGGGCATGCACCATGCCGGGCACGCGATAATCCTGCATGTAGGTGAAGCGCCCCGTGATCTTCTCGGGGATGTCGATTCGCGCCACCGACTTGCCCACGAGGGCGAAGGCCGCCGGGTCCTTGGTTTTGACGGCCGGGTCGACCTTGAGGTCGAGGCGCCCGTCCCTGACGAGTTCGGCATAGGTAATGCCAGCGCCGCCCGCCTTCGGCCGCACGGTACCGTTCTTGCTCACCAGCTCGCCGGCCGGCAGGCCGAGCCGTTCGCCGGCAAGCTGCACGAGCCGGGCGCGGGCAGTCGCGGCCGCCTGCCGGATCTCGACCCCGCCCTTCTGGATCGACAGGCTGCCATAAGTCGGGCCCTGGTCGGGCGTGAGCGCGGTGTCGCCCTGCACGACCGTCACGCGATCGAGGGGCAGGTCGAGTTCCTCCGCGGCGATCTGGGCCATCGCGGTCCTGATGCCGGTGCCGAGATCGACCTTGCCGGAGAAGATCGTGGCGCGGCCATCGGCGCCGAGCGCCAGGAAACTGTCGACTTGGTCCGGCGCGACCGGCTTCGAGAAGCCGTTGGTGGCCACCGGCGCGAAGAGCGTCTGCGCGACGGCTTTGCCGCCGGAGAGCGAGAAGCCGACGACCAGGGCTCCGCCCTGGAGGAGCAGATGGCGGCGGGAGAGGGTAGGAGCGTTCATGGCTGCGGCCTCCCTCACAGCGTGCCGGCGGCGCGCTGGACGGCGCGCACGATCCGCAGATGGGTGCCGCATCGGCAGAGGTTCTGCGCCAGCGCCTGCCGGATCGCCGCCTCGTCGGGCTTCGGCGTCTCGTTGAGGAGGGCGGCGGACTGCATGATCATGCCGTTGATGCAGTAGCCGCACTGCGCCGCCTGCTCCTCGATGAAGGCGGCCTGCACCGGGTGGAGCTTGTCCGGCCCGCCGAGGCCCTCAAGGGTCACGATCTTCGCGCCCGGCTTCAGGCCGGAGACCGGCGTGACGCAGGAGCGCACGGCCTTCCCGTCGATATGCACCGTGCAGGATCCGCACTGGCCCAGCCCGCAGCCGAAGCGCGGGCCGTGCAGGCCGAGATCGTCGCGCAGCACGTAGAGGAGCGGCGTTTCGGGGTCGTCCACGGTCACGGGCGTCGCGCGCCCGTTCACGTCCAGCGACATCGGCTGCGCCATCGGGCGTCTCCCTGGAACCATTCTTATGGAGAAGGCCTATACCCGGCGCAGGGCCGGGGCAACGCGACCCGTTTGCGGCAACCCACTCATCGCCGCGTGCGATCCCGATCCGGCCCGGCGTCACCAGGGAGGTTCCATGTCCCCGCCCGGCTCCTGCCGCTTCGCCCTCGCCGTCGCGCTCGTCCTCACAGCTGGCGGAGCCGGCGCCGCCGAACCGATCGCGGCGGACTGGCCGGAGCCCGCCCGCAAGGCCGCGGCAGCGATCACGGAGAAATACGGCCCGCCGCAGGAGCAGACCGCGACCCTGCTGATCTGGCACCGGAACGGGCCGTGGATCCGAACTGTGGTGCACAAGGTGGGGGCCGAGCACGACTTCCCGGCCAAGCACAGCGACGTTGTGGAACAGAGCCTGCCCTATAAGGTGCCGCTCAATCTCTTCAGCGCGGTGGCCACCTTCAACGGCAGTGTGATTCCGGACCGGACGCGGGGCACGCTCACGGCCTATGGCGCGGACGAGACCGAGAACGTGCTGAGCCTGAACCTCGCCCGCGCGGTGGTGCGAGGGGAGCTGACGCCGGAGCAGGCGCGCGAGAAGCAGGTCGCGGCAACCGAGGAGCTGACGGGAGGCAGGACGCCGGAACTGGCCGCGAAGCTGACGGTCGAGCCGCAGCAGCAGGGTGACGTCACGGACCCGGACACGGCGATGATCCTGCCGCCCGGCCGCAGCCCGTAAGCGACGTCGCCCGATCCGACGACGGTTTCACCTTTAGCCACATCGATAGGGCACCAGACTCCGGATCGGAATTGACACTCCCTCCCGACGCCGAATAGCTAGGCTTTGACGGTTCCCCTCGGGGATCAAAAGGGAACGCGGTGAGGACGTCAGTCCGATGCCGCGGCTGCCCCCGCAACTGTAAGCGGCGAGCCTTCCGCCACCATGTCACTGGGCAGCCTCGCCCGGGAAGACGGTGAGAGGGCAACGACCCGCGAGCCAGGAGACCTGCCGTCAGTCGTGGTCACACGCGAAACGCGTCGGGCGGGGTGTCCTGACGGGTGTCGAAGGCGCGCCAGTCCCGCGGGGAGGTGCGGCCCGAGGCCTCGTTCGCGGTGACGTGCCACTGCCGTTGCCCGAGGCCTCCGTACCATGCCGACCGATGATCGCCCCCGCTCGCCTGCCGAGCGCCTGCCGGCCGCGCTTCTTCTCTCCGCCAGCGCCCTGGTTCTGAACCCAACCTTCCTTGCGGCTCAGGACCGCGCGGACATTGCCGGCGAAGCGCACGCCGTCGCGCTGGAGGAGCTCGCCGTGCAGGGAACGGGATCCGGCACGCGACTGCTGGCACGGACGCCCTACACGGCAGCGCCGACCGGCCTCAATCTCACCGCACCGAACCGCAGCGGCAGCCGCCTCGACCTCTCACCGCTGCAGACGCCGGCCAGCATCGAAGTGATACCGGGCCAGAAGATCCGCGAGCGCGGTCAGGAGACCGTGCAGGAGGCGATTACCCAGAACGCGGCCGGCATTACGACGATCGGCGCACCCGGCAATGGTCTCGGTGCCTACACCTCCCGCGGCTTTGCCGGCGTGAATTCGGTCATGCAGCTCTACGACGGCACCCGGCTCTATGTCGGTGCCGGAACGGTCACCTACCCCTTCGACACCTGGAACGTGGATCGAATCGAGGTGCTGCGCGGGCCGGCCTCGGTCCTGTACGGGGACGGTGCGATTGGCGGCGTCATCAACGTTGTGCCCAAGAAGCCGACGGCCGTCCCGATCAACGCCGCCCGCGTCGCGCTCGGATCGGACGGCGTGAAGCGCCTCGCCTTCGACAGCGGCGGCCCTGTCGGCGAGAGCGTGTTCTACCGCCTCAACGTCAGTGCCAACCAAGCGGATGGCTGGCTGCGTCAGAACGGCGATTTCGCCAATCTCGCGGTTTCGGGAGCCGTTCTCTTCCAAGCGACGCCCGATCTCGCCTTCACCCTGTCGCACGATTACGGCTACCAGGAGCCCCTGCGCTACTTCGGGACGCCGTTGATCGGTGGCCGTATCGATCCGCGGACCCGGTTCAACAACTACAACGTCAACGACAGTCGCGTCGTCTTCAAGGACAACTGGACTCAGTTCAAGACCGAGTGGACGCCCACCGCCGACATCACGATCCGCAACACGGCCTACCGACTCGTGTCGGATCGGCACTGGCGCAATGTCGAGACCTATGGCTTCGTGCCGAGCACCGGCCTGATCCGCCGGACCAACCCGATCGAGATCTTCCACAGCCAGGAGCAGATCGGCAATCGCTTCGACGCCGCCTTCAAGGGCGAACTGTTCGGCTTCCGCAACGAATTCGTCGCCGGCTTCGACGTCAACCACATCCGGTTCAAACACACCAACAACTCGCCTTATCGCGGCGAGAGCAGCGTCGATCCGTTCGTCTTCAGCCCAGGCGTCTTCAACAGCCTCGATCCGACCACGCTCGGCTATCTCACGAGTTCCAACCAATACTCGCTATTTGCTGAGAATCGCCTCGTCCTGTCCGATCAGTTCTCGCTGATCGCCGGCGTGCGCTATGACGCGCCCACCGTCCGCCGGGAGGATCCGCGCAGTCCGTCGGCCGGCTTCACCAAGGATTTCAGCGCGGTGAGCTATCGCTTCGGTGCGGTCTACAATCCGACGCCGGACAGCGCGCTCTACGCAAGCTACGCCACCGCCGTCGATCCGGTGAACTCGCTGATCACGCTGACGCTGGCGCAGAAGGATTTCCAACTCTCGACCGGCGAGCAGATCGAGATCGGCTACAAGCAGTCGTTCTGGGAAGGCCGCGGCGAATTCACTCTGGCCGGCTACCGGATCAAGAAGGACAACCTTCTGACGGTCGATCCGCTGCGGCCGTCCGTGTCGGGCCAGGTCGGCAGCCAATCCTCGCACGGTGTCGAGGCGTTCGCCTCGCTCGGCCTGTGGGAGAATTGGCGGGTGGAGGGCAACATCGCCCTGCTGCATGCCCAGTACGACGATTTCCAGCAAGCGGTCGGCGGCGTCGCCGTGAACTTCGCCGGCAACCAGCCAATCAACGTCCCCGAGCGCGTCGCCAATCTCTGGCTGAGCTGGGCCTTCGCGCCCCGGTGGGAAGCGCGCGCCGGCGTTCAGTTCGTGGGGGAGACCTTCAGCGACTTCGCCAACACGGCCCGGCGGCCGGCCTACGAGGTCGTCAACGCGAGCGTCGATTACCGCGTGAGCGAGACCTCGCATTTCAGCCTGCGCGCCTACAACCTGCTCGACAAGGTCTATCCCGTGACGGGAAGCTCGGCGGCGTGGCTGCTGGGGCGCCCACGCTCGGTCGAAGTCGCCTACAACATCGCCTTCTGAGGGCGCGTGCCGATGCATGTCGTGCAGGGCGAGCAGCCCCGGCTCGACGGTCACCCCGACCGTCGGCCTCTTCGATCCCGCCGTCTCCGTCGACCGGGGGATCGATCGTGATGCGCGCCCTGATCAAGCGCGGCAAGCGGTGGCTCTATCTCGGCCACCGCTGGCTCGGCATCGTGACCTGCCTCCTCTTCGTGACGTGGCTCGTGTCCGGCCTCGTCATGATGTATGTCGGCTTCCCCAGTCTGACCGAAGCGGAGCGTCGCGGCGGCCTGCCGCGCCTCGCCTGGGACGAGGTGGTGGTGACGCCGAGCGAGGCACTCGAAGCCGCCGGCCAGACCCGCTTCCCGCGGGACCTGCGCCTCGCCATGCTCGACGGGGAGCCGGTCTACCGCATCGTGGGTTGGGATGGCGGGCAGGCGACCGTCTCGGCAATCGGGCGGCGCCTGATCACGGGCATCGATGCGGGGCAGGCGCTCGCTATCGCCCGCCACGACCGGCGCGCGGCGCGACCCCGGCTCCTCGGCGCAGTCGACCGCGACCAGTGGTCCGTGACGGCACGCTACGACCCGTTGCGGCCGTTCCATCTCATCGCCCTCGGCGATCCCGAGGATACCCGCCTCTACGTCTCCGCCCGCACGGGCGAGGTGGCTCTCGACACCACGAGGCGGGAACGGTTCTGGAACTGGTTCGGCGCCATCCCGCACTGGATCTACCTGACGCCCCTGCGGGCGCAGGCCGCCCTGTGGCGGGATGTGGTTCTCTGGGTTTCCGGCATCGCCATCGCCGGTGCGGTGACGGGTTTATGGGTCGGGCTGCTGCGTGTCCGGCTGCAGCGGCGCTACGCGTCGGGCTCGGTATCGCCCTATCGCGGGTGGGCGGCCTGGCACCATGTCGGCGGTCTGATCGGCGGCCTGACCCTGCTGACTTTCGTCGCCAGCGGCTGGCTATCGATGAATCCGAACCGCTGGTTCGGGGCGAGGACGCCGAGCCAGGCCATGCTCGAACGCTATGCCGGCGTGACGGAGGCCCGCTGGGGGCAGGATCTCGCTGCTCTCCGCGCCGCAGCCTGCCCCGATGCCGTCGAGGCGCGGTTCGGTTGGCTCGGCGGACAAATGCGGGCCATCCTGGCCTGCCCGGATGGTTCGACCTCGACGTGGGCGGCCCCGACGATCGGCGGATTGGTGAAGGCGGCCGGCCAGCTGCTGCCCGACGCCGCGATCCGCGAAGCGACGCTCCTGACCGAGGAGGATGCCTACTGGTACGCCCATCACAAGCCGCGTCGCCTGCCGGTGCTGCGGGTGAAGTTCGCCGACGCGGACGCGACGTGGTTTCATCTCGACCCGGAAACGGGCGAGGTTCTCAACCGCGCCGATCGTTCTTCGCGGACCTATCGCTGGCTGTTCAATGCCCCGCACAGCTTCGACTTCCGCCTGCTGGTGCAGCACCGCCCGGCCTGGGACGTCGTGCTCTGGCTCCTCTCCGCCGCGGGACTGATCATCTCCGTGTCGGGTGTCGTGATCGGCTGGAAACGTCTTGGATTGAGCCGCGTCCGGCGTAGCAGCCCGCACGGAGGTCCGGCTGAAGCGAGGGAGAGGGTTGTCAGACGCGCCGTGCCGTGACGCGTTGCAGGATGCACGAGAGCTGTTCGGCCGAGTAGGGCTTCTGCAGCAGTTCGAAACCGTGACTGCCTTCCTGGGCGAGCACGTGGCTGTAGCCCGAGGTCAGCACGATAGGCAGGTCTGGGAACCGCTTGCTGATCTCGTGGGCCAACGCGACCCCGTTCATGCCGGGCATCACCACATCCGAAAACACGGCGTCGAACGCGGCCCCTCGCTCGGCGAGACAGGCCAGCGCCGCGTCGGCATTCGCCGCCCAGGTCGTGACGTAGCCGAGATCCTCCAGGATCTGGGTGGCGAAGCGTCCGACCTCGATGTTGTCCTCGACAACCAGAACCTGCTGGCCGAATCCGCCGGGCTCGACGGAACCCGCCTTGCCACTCTCCTCGCCGGCCTTCGTCTCGGGCGCGACTTCGGGCAGGTAGAGCGTGAAGGTGGTGCCGCGGCCGGGAGCACTGTCGACGGCGACGTCTCCTCCCGACTGCTTGGCGAAGCCGAAGACCTGGGAGAGGCCGAGGCCGGTTCCCTTGCCGACATCCTTCGTGGTGAAGAACGGCTCGAAGACATGGGCCAGCACGTCGGGCGCGATGCCGGCGCCGGTGTCGTGCAGCGAGACCGCCGCGAACGGGCCAGACGCGCCCGCATGGCCCCGGATGGTGGGCAGCGGCTGGCCGCAATCGAGGCGCAGCGTCAGGGTGCCTTCGCCCTCCATCGCGTCGCGGGCGTTGACCGCCATGTTGACGAGGGCGGTCTCGAACTGGCTGAGGTCCACCATGACGAAGCAGGGCCGGTCCGGAACCGCGGTGACGACCCGAATGCGGGCGCCCGTCACCGTATCGAGCAGGTCGGCCACGCTGCGCAGGCGAGCGCCGACATCGATCGTCTCCGGCTTGAGCGCCTGCCGCCGCGCGAAGGCGAGGAGCTGGCCGGTCAGCTTGGCCGCCCGGTCCACCGTCTCCGAGACCGCGGTGAGGTAGCGGTTCCTGCGCTCTTCGGGCAGGTCGGGGCGGCACAGGAAATCGACCGAGGAGCGGATGATCGTCAGCAGGTTGTTGAAGTCGTGGGCCACGCCGCCAGTCAACTGCCCGATGGCCTCCAGCTTCTGCGACTGGCGCAGGGCCTCCTCGGCCTGCCGCAGCGCCTCTCCCTGCGCCTTCTCGGCGGTGACGTCGCGCCCGTAGGCATAAACCAGATCGCCTTCGATCGCGGTGCGCCAGGAGATCCAGCGCAAGGCCCCGTCCTTGTGGCGGTAGCGGTTCTCGAAATCGGTGAGCGGACCGGTGCGAACGGCGCTCTCGAGAGCGGCATGGGTCGATTCAAGGTCGTCCGGCCAGATGAACTCCATGAAATGGCGGCCCACGATTTCGGCGGGGCCATAGCCAAGGATGGCTTCCCAGGCCGGGTTCGCCGCGCGGAAGACGCCGTCGGCGCCGACCACAACCAGCAGGTCGCGCGAGTTGCGCCAGACCCGGTCGTGCTCCGCCGTGCGCTCGGCGACGCGCCGCTCCAGGGTCTCGTTGAAGCGCACGAGGTCGGCCATCACCCGTTTCTGGTCGTCGATATCGGTGCTGGTGCCCACCCACCGCAGCACCGCACCGTCGGCCGCCACCACGGGCTGTCCACGGCCCAGGAACCAGCGGTAGACCCCGTCCGCCCGCCTCAGCCGGTACTCGCACTGGTAGCTGCCGACGGCCGTCACCGCGGCGACCCATTCGCGGGCCACGCGCTCACCGTCATCGGGATGGATGATAGCCCGCCAGCCTTCCGCGTCGAGCACGCCCGGGCTGAGCCCGGCATAGGCGTAGACGCGCTCGTTGAACCAGGTGGCACGCCCGTTTGCGTCGGTGGCCCAGACGAAGTTGGGCATCACCTGCGAGAGCACACGGAATTGCTCCTCGCTCTCCCGCAGAGCGACCTCGGCGCGGACCCGGTCGGTGATGTCCACGCTGACGGCCAGCATGGCGGCGATCGTGCCGTCGTCGAAGCGCACGGCGGAGACGCTGTTGCGCACCCAGACGATTTCGCCGTCGGGCCGGACGTACCGCTTCTCGATGTCGAACGCCGTTCCGTCACGGGCCGCCGCCGCGAAGGCGGGAGCGTTGCGCACGCGATCGTCCGGATGCGTGATCTCGATCATGCGAGACCCGAGCACCTGTTCGCGCGATCGGCCGACGATGCTGCAATAGGTCTCGTTCACGTCCGTGAAGCGGCCCTCCAGGTCCGACAGGGCGAGACCCGCGCCGGCCTGCGCGAAGACGGCCTTAAGGCGCGCCTCGCGATCCAGCAGCGCGGCTTCCGCCTGCTTGCGTGCCGTGATGTCGATGGCCGTACCGACCACGCGCAGGCAGCGCCCGCCCTCGAAGATGCCGCGACCCTTGGCGGCGACCCAGCGCACGACGCCGTCTTCCTTGCCGATCGTGCGATATTCGACGTCGTAGACTTCGCGCCGGTGCGGATCCGCCGCGGCGGCGTAGGCGGCGCTGGTGGCCTCGCGGTCCTCCGGGTGCAGGCCGGCATAGTAGTCGGCCATCGTCACCGGCACGTCCGGCGAGATCCCGAACATCGCCTTCACCCGCGCCGGCCAGAACAGGGTTCCCTTCACCTCGTCGACGTCCCAGAGCCCGATCTCGGCCGCCTCGGTCGCCAGCCGCAAGCGCCGCTCGCTCTCGCGCAGTTGCTCCTCGACCTGCCGTCTAGCCGTGTCGTCGAGGTGGAGCCCGTCCCAGATCAGATGATCGCCGACGGGTCGCGGCGCGGAGACGATGCGCGTCCAGCGGATGCCGCCGTCTGGACGGCGCATCGGCACCTCGACATCGAAGGGAGCGACGTCCCGGATCGCCACCGCTTCGGCCTCGGCGAGGCGGTGGCGATGCTCCGGCAGGAAAAGGTCGTAGGCGGCGGCGGGATCGGCGAGCACCGCCTCCGCCGGCAGGCCGGTCAAGCGCTCGAAGCCCTGCGACACGTAGAGGAACCGGCGTTCCGATCCGTCGCGGGGCGTGGCGATCTGGTAGACGTAGCCGCCCGGCAGATGGTCGGCGAGTGCCCGCTGACGCGCCTCCGTCTCGCGCAGGCCGAGCTCGGCGCGGACGCGCCCGGTCGTCTCGGTGCAGGCGCAGAACATGCCGGCGACCCGGCCCTGCTCGTCGCGCACCGGCGAATAGGAGAAGGTGAACCAGGTCTGCTCTTCGTGGCCGCGCCGGTTCATGGTCAGCGGCATGTCCTCCGACCAGGTCGGCTCGCCGGACAGCGCTTTCTCGACGAGCAGCACGATGTCGGGCCAGATCTCCGGCCAGACTTCACGAAACCGCCGACCGAGCGCCTGCGGATGCTTGTCGCCCAGGATCTCGCCGTAGGCGTCGTTGTAGAGGAAGCCGAGTTCGGCTCCGAACGCCACGAACATCGGGAAGCGCGAGTCCAGCATCAGGCTGACCGTCGAGCGCAGACAGGGCGGCCATGTCTCCGGATGCCCGAGAGGCGAGCGCGACCACGCGTGGGAGCGCATCATCGCGCCCATCTGCCCGCCTCCTGCGAGGAAGGGGAAAGCCGTGGCCGTCGCGTTCTCGAACATCAGACCGGGGTCATCTCGACCATTGCCGGGCGCTCCCCGCCGCTCGATCCGGCTCGGGTTCAGAGTACCGGCAGGACACCTGAAGGCAGAACCGAGAGCTTGGCAAGACAAACCCAGTGGTGTTGATCGGCGCCCTTCTGCCGTTTTGCGCTGTCGCCCTGCGAGACAACCCGCCGTTACCCTTCGCAGGGCCGGCTCCACTCGGCACGTCGTATCGGCCTGGATTCGTCAAGATTGACAAGCCCGATGCGGGTGTCGCCGGGTTTGCCGATCTCTCACGCGGACGCAATCAGGCGCGCCGTCTGCAGCTGCCGAACCAGAATTCCGCGGAGATGGGTGACGCCGACCTCCTGCATGCCCCGCAGCGCCTGCGGATCCGTTTCGCCGTCGCGCCGCATCGACACGTAGAACTCGGATCGATCCGGCTCCGTCGCGGCGATCCGGTTCAGCACGAACGGGAACAGGCCAAGCCGCGACCCCGCTTCGACCGCGTCGAGGAAGGAGAGGGGCGTGAATACCCAGCAATGACAATCCTCGTAGCGGCCGGCCGCGAAGGCCTCGCTCGCCTGCTTGTGTGCCAGAGCCAGGGCGGCTTCGCCGCAGAGCCGCTCCGCCCGTGACGGACTCTTGCCTGCCCAGATTTCGCCCGGCTCGATCGCGAGTGCTTCGTAGGTGTGAGCAAAGATTTGCCGCGGGCTTGGATGCGCGTAATTCAGCAGATCGGCCTCGACCAGTTCCGCGATGGTCGAATTGGCCCGGCCGGCATCGAACATGAAGCGCCGATCGGGGATCGACAGGTTGAGCACGCCACCCGGACGCAGCACCGCGTGGATGCCGCGCAACCATCCGAGCAGGTTCGGGACATATTGGGCGACTTGCGCGGCGATGGCGAAGTCGAGCCCGCCTCGTCCGATCACCTCGGCGAGTGAACCATGTCCGGACCAAGCATGATCGATCGGCACCGCCCCGTCGAGTCCGGCGTTCGCGTCGAGGGAATGGTTGACGTAGGCCACGCGCAGGCCGGTGGGCAGGGGCGTCGGGTTGTTCGCCGGGCCGAATTCCAGCCCCATTGCCTCGGGTAGTGGAACATCGTGCGTGAGACGAGCGAGGCGCCGATCCCTGGCACGCTGATCGAGAAAGGCGTCCAGCGACAGATGACCGGAATGCATGCCGCGGATGCCTCGTGTCGCGAACGATTGAGAATATCAGCTTATCCGTCGCGCTTGTTCCTATGCAATTGCCGGCGGGCCTTTTGGACCACGTTGTCGATCGGAGGCGGCTGATCGGCCGGCTCCGGATTCTTTCGATCTCATTTTGAGAAACGATGCATTTCGTTCGTTTCTGTTTTCGATCTATCCCCTTTGCCTGATAAGTGTCGTCGGCGACGCGCGGTATGGTGGTGCCGTCTAGCGATGCGGCGGACGTGCTGATCGTTCCGCGCCCCGCCGGTCCCCAATCATGATGGGAGGAGAGCGATGAGCTGGCACAGTGCGGATGATCCGATCCCCGGCGACCATTTCAGTTGCGATGCGATCCAGACCCTGATCGTGCCGAGATCGCGCGATCTCGGGTCCTTTGCGGTCCGCCGCGCCCTTCCTTCCACCGAATGCCGGATGGTGGGTCCCTTCATCTTCTTCGATCAGATGGGCCCTTCCGAGTTCCTGCTCGGACAGGGCATGGACGTGCGACCTCACCCGCATATCGGCCTCTCGACCGTGACCTACCTGTTCGACGGCGAGATCATGCACCGCGACAGCCTCGGCACGGAACTGCCGATCCGGCCGGGCGAGCTCAACTGGATGACCGCCGGGCGCGGCATCACCCATTCGGAGCGCACCGCACCGACGCTGCGCCAGACCGGCTCGCGGCTGTTCGGCATCCAGAGCTGGGTCGCCCTGTCGGCGCAGGACGAGGAGAATGCCCCGGCGTTCGAGCACTACGAAGAGTCCGCGCTGCCGGTTCTGACCGGCGAGGGCAAGACCGTCCGCCTGATCGCGGGCGAGGCTTTCGGCGCGCGCTCGCCGGTGCGCACGTCGAGCCCGATGGTCTACGCCGACGTGATGTTGGAGGCAGGCGCCGTCCTGCCGCTCGATCCGACCTACGACGAGCGGGCAATCTACACGGTCTCTGGGGCGATCGAGATTGCCGGCGACGGCTTCGGTCCCGGTCAACTCCTGGTGTTCCGGCCCGGCGACCGCATCAGCATCCGCGCGACGGAAAACGCCCGCTTCATGGTTCTGGGTGGCGAGCCGATGGACGGCCCGCGCCATCTCTGGTGGAACTTCCTATCCTCGCGGCCGGAGCGGATCGCCCAGGCCAAGGAGGATTGGCGCCAGGGCCGCTTCGATACCGTGCCCGAAGACCCCGAGTTCATCCCGCTTCCGGAAGAGCCCCAGCCCGTCCGCTATCCGTGAGCGAGGCGCGGGTCCGGTAGATCCGCGCAACCCGATCGTCCCGAGCACCGACCGAGAGGCTCGTCTACATCATGGCTATTGAAGCAACCGGGGCCGCGAGCGAGCTCGTTCAGGTCGTCGCCCTCCTCGCCGCCGGCGTCGTCGCCGTCCCCCTGTTCAAGCGCCTGGGGCTCGGTTCGGTCCTCGGTTACCTCGTGGCTGGGCTCGCCATCGGGCCGTTCGGCCTCGGCCTGTTCACCGACGCCCACGCGATCCTGCACGTGGCCGAACTCGGCGTCGTCATGTTCCTCTTCATCATCGGATTGGAGATGGAGCCCTCGCGGCTCTGGGGCATGCGTCGCGAGATCTTCGGGCTCGGCCTCGCGCAGGTCGGCGCCTGCATCGCCGCCCTGACGCTCGTCGGCGTCGCCATGGGATTCTCCGTCGTAGTGGCCTTCGTCGCCGGCACCGGCTTCGTGCTCACCTCGACCGCCATCGTCATGCAGCTTCTGGAGGAGCGCGGCGGGCTCTCGACCCCGAAGGGCCAGCGGATCGTCGCCATCCTGCTCCTCGAGGATCTCGCCATCGTGCCGCTGCTGGCCGCCGTCGCCCTTCTTGCGCCGGGCGGGGCCGAGACGAGCGGGATGGAGCGCGCGACCGCCATCGTGATCGCGCTCGTCTCCGTCGCCGCCCTGGTGGCGGCTGGCCGCTGGCTGCTCAACCCGCTGTTCCGGCTCCTCGCCGCGGCCAAGGCGCGGGAGGTGATGACGGCAGCGGCGCTCCTCGTCGTGCTCGGCTCGGCGCTGGCGATGCAGCTCGGAGGGCTCTCGATGGCGATGGGCGCCTTCCTGGCCGGCGTCCTGCTCTCGGAATCGAGCTTCCGTCACCAGTTGGAGGCCGATATCGAGCCGTTCCGCGGCATCCTGCTCGGCCTGTTCTTCCTCGGCGTCGGCTTGTCCCTCGATCTCGCGGTGATCGCCGCGAATTGGGCCCTGATCCTGATGAGCGTCGCCGCCTACATGGCGGTGAAGAGCCTCGTGATCTACGCGATCGCCCGCCTCCTGCGGGCCGGGCACGCCGAGGCGTTGGAGCGCACCGCCCTGATGGCGCAGGGCGGCGAGTTCGCGTTCGTCCTCTACGCGGCGGCGGCCGGCGCCGGCATCATCGACGGCACCACCAACGCGATCCTGACGGCCACCGTCATCTTGTCGATGGCGCTCACCCCACTCGTCGTCATCGCCTTCGACCGCCTCGGGCCGAAGGCGTCCGCCTCTACGGATGGCCTCGAAGCGCCGGAGGATCTCGTCGGCAGCGCCCTGATCATCGGCTTCGGCCGCTTCGGGCAGATCGTCAGCCAGCCGCTGATCTCGCGCGGGTGCTCGGTCTCGATCATCGA
>JAGTAM010000445.1 GCA_023422485.1 Pseudomonadota bacterium
CCGCCGGCTGCGCGGCGAGCTTCGTGCTCGGCATCGGCCTGTACGGACTGACCTATCTTTACCCGGTCTATCTCGCCCGCGTGCGCGGCTACTCGGCGCTCCAGATCGGCGAGACGATGTTCGTCTCGGGGCTGTGCATGTTCGCCACCGCCCCGATCGCCGGCAAGCTGTCGGCCAAGCTCGATCCGCGGGTCATGATGGCGGCGGGCTTCATCGGGTTCGCCGTCGGCACCTGGATCGTCACCGGGCTGACCAAGGACTGGGATTTCTGGGAGCTGCTCTGGCCGCAGGTGCTGCGCGGCTGCTCGCTGATGCTGTGCATGATCCCGATCAACAACATCGCGCTCGGCACCCTGCCGCCGGAGCGGATGAAGAACGCCTCGGGCCTGTTCAATCTCACGCGCAACCTCGGCGGCGCGGTCGGGCTCGCCCTCATCAACACGGTGCTCAACGCCCGCTGGGACCTCCACCTCGCACGCCTGCACGAGCGCTTCACCTGGGCCAACGGCGCGGCACTGGAGCGGCTCGACGCCATGCGGCGCCAGTTCGAGCCCTTCGGGGGCGACGCCAACGGCATGGCGCTGAAGGCGCTCAACAACACCGTGCGGATTCAAGGGCTGGTGATGGGCTTCGAGGACGTGTTCCTCGTCCTCACCGTGTTGTTTCTCGCCATGGCCTGCGGCACGCCGCTGATCCGCCGCCCGCGCGGAGCCGCGCCGGCGGGATCGGGGCATTGAGACTGAGGATTATCCTCACGCCGCCTTCACACCCGCCGCGCGGTCGGGGATGACGATCCGGAAGCGTGCGCCGCCCGCCGTCTCGTCGAGACGGAGGGTGCCGCCATTGAGGCGCACCAGTTCCGAGGCGATGGCGAGACCGAGCCCCGTGCCGCCGGCCCGGGTCGAGCCCTGGAAGGCGGCGAACAGGTTGGCCTTGGCCCGCTCGGGCACGCCGGGACCGTTGTCGGTCACGAGGACCGTGACGGAACCCGCGCCGGGCGGTCCATTGCGGATGCCCTCGATCAGCACGGTGCCGTCCACCGTCTTGGCCGCCGCATGGGCCTGAACCGCGTTGCGCACGAGGTTGGTCAGCGCCCGCAGGAGCTGCTCGGGATCGACGTCGATCTCCAGATCCGGCGCCGCGCGGGTCTCGACGCGAAGCTGGGCGGCCGGCATCAGGTCGGCGAGGTCGGTCAATTCCTCGAGCAGAGGCGCGAGCGCCACCATGCGCCGCTGCGGGTTCGGCTCCGTGGCGCGGCCGTAGGCGAGGGTCGCCTCGCAGAAGCGGATCGCCCGATCGAGGGTCTCGACGAGGCGCGGCGCCACGCGCTGCACCAGCGGGTCGGAGACGCCCTCCAGGCGGTCGCCGAGAAGCTGGGCGGTGGTGAGCAGGTTGCGCAGCTCGTGGTTGATCTTGCTCACCGACAGGCCGAGTTCGGCCAGCCGCCGCCGCTGGCGCAGCTCGCCGCCGAGTGCCACCTGCATCCGGGCGAGCGCGTTCTCCGCCTGCCCGATCTCGTCGGTGCGCCCCGAGGACCGTTCCACACGGTCGGTCCGCTCGGGGTCGTCGGCGAAGGCGGCGATGTCGCGGGCGAGCCGGACCACCGGCCGCACGATCGCCCGCTGGAGCACGAAGAAGACGAGCCCGGCCGCCAGCACCGCGATGATGAGGCAGGCCACGAGCAGCCGGACCGAGAAATCGGCCAGAGCCGCCCGCAGAGGCCCCTCGTCGAGCAGAACCTCGACCGCGTCGAACCCGTCCTGCCCCGGCCCGATCGCCCGGATCGGCGCCTCGGTGGCAAGGAACAGCGTCCGGAAGGCGCCGCCGACCGACCCCGTCAGGCCGCGCTCGCGCAGATCGACCGTCTCGGCGACGGCGGCCGGCGCCGGCCCGTCGGTGAGGTAGCGCCACGTATCGCCGACCCGCACGGCGATGGCGCGGGCGCCCACCCCCATTAGCAGGCGCCGGGCGGTCTCTTCGGGGACCTGTCCCTCGGGCGCGGCGTTCAGCACGAGGGCGGCCACCCGCGCCGCCGCGACCCGGTCGGACAGGCGCGAGAGCCGGTAGGTCGCCACCGCCGGGACGTAGATCAGGATCTCGGCCAGGACGACGAAAGCGACCGTCAGCAGGAACAGACGGCCCGACAGCCCCAGCCGCCCGAGCCAAGCGAAGGCGCGCGCACGCGACGGCGGCGTGCCGGCCGGAGCCTCGATATGCCAGAGCAGGGCAGCTTTTGCCGCTGGATCGTTCTGCGCCGCGTCCACCGGCTCTGATGGCCGGCCAGGAAACGGAAGGCGGGGCCGTTTCAAGCGTCACCCGTCGTTGTGTCGTCCAATCGCAATCCGCATGGCGCGCCCTTTTGCCGGCCTCCCTACGCCGCACAAGTTGTGCGGCCGCCCGGTGACGCGCGCCATTCGCTTGTGCGCAAGTCTTATGCGCGAAGCGCCCGCCGCTCAAGCCGTCGGCGCAGATAAACCGTCAAAAGAGCAAATCCTGCCAAAGCCGCCAGCGCCGCCACCATTCCCGGCGTCACCAGCGCGCGCAGATCGATCCCTTTCGAGCAATCCGTCCCCCCGGCCGCGAGGCAGGCCGCCTTCGCCGCGTCGCGCGTGGACAGCATGTCCTCGAGGCCGGCGCCGAGCCCGGCATAGATGAAGGCGCCCGGCGTGAGCCCGAGCAGCGTGGCCAGCGCGAAGGTGCGCAACCGCACGCCGAAGGCCGCCGGGGCGATGTTGGTGATCCAGTAGGGAAAGATCGGCAGCAGCCGCAGGATCAGGATGTAGCCGAAGCCGTCGCGGCGGAAGCCCTCGGCGAAGCGACCGACACGGGGGCCAGCCTTGCGCCGGATCAGGTCGCCGGCGGCGTAGCGCCCGACCGAGAACACGATCGCCGCCCCCGTCGTCGACGAGCCGATGGCCATCAGGGCGCCGGTGACGGGGCCGAACAGCAGCCCGGCCAGCACCGTGAGCACCAGGGTGGCGGGCAGCGAAACCACGACCGAGCCGACATAGACGAGGCAGGCCAGTGCGATCGCCCGCACCCGGTCCTCGGCGATGAGCGACTGGAGCCAGACCCGCGACTCGGACAATCGGTCGAGGTCGAGGATGCGGGCGCCGCCCGAGGCGAGGATGCCGACGGACAGCGCGGCGAGGGCCAGAAGCGGGAGCCAGCGCAGCCAGGGCCGGCGCGCCCCCGATGCCCCGGGCCCGACTTGCCGCTCACTCGGCCGGTCATCCGGCCGGCCGCTCTCCCCGCCCCCTGGCGTCATCGGCCTGCCTCCGCCGGACGGTGTTCGCGTGCTGGAGTTTGTTGGCGCATCGTCTTTCTCCGAAAGCCGGCAACCACCTTTCGGGACGATGCTCTCGAGCGCTTTCCGACGAAGTGGATTCCAGTTCGTCGGAAAGCGCGACAAGACAGGGACCTAGAGCCGCTGGCCTGATGCAATCAGGTCGGGCACGGCTCTCGCCTTCAGCCCCGCTTGCGCATCCTCAGGATCTTGAAGAAGCCGCCGGGGAAGGTCGGCGCGAGGCCGACGACCTCGACGCCGTTGCGCTGGGCCCAGGCCTCGATCCGGGTCGCCTTGAAGTCGGAGGACCAGCCGATCTTGGTGCAGAGCGGTGCGACGATCTCCTCGACCCGCGCCACCGGACCGTTCGACTGGCCGAAATGGTTGGCGAGCACGATGCCGCCGCCGGGGCGCACCACGCGCAGGAATTCGGAGAGCGCGGCCTCCGGGTTCGGAACCAGGGTGATGAGGAACTGCGCCACCACCGCGTCGAAGCTCGCGTCGGCGTAGCCGAGGCGGCACACGTCCATGACCTGGAGCCCCTTGACGTGGGTCAGCCCCTTGCGCCGGACCTTTCCGCGGGCGCGCTTGAGCATGTCCTCGGAGAGATCGACGCCGCAGACGAAGCTGTCGCGGGGATAGTAGCCGAGGGACAGGCCGGTGCCGACACCGGCCTCCAGCACCCGCGGCCCATGGGCGACCGCCGCCTCGACGGCGGCGCGGGCGGCGGGCTCGGTGAGCTTGTCGTAGACGACGTCGTAGACCGGCGCCCAGCGGGCATAGGCCTTGCGCATCAAATCGGTGGTCGGCCCGGCCTCGGGCGCCCGCTCGCTCAGCATGTAAAAGTCACCCTTCCCTATCTCCGGCCTCAAGCGCCGGCAGCCGCCTCCGCGGCTTTGGCGCTCGCCATTTCACTTCGCATCGTTCTTTCTCGAAAGCCGCCGAGCACCTTTCGGGACGACGCGCGAGACGCTTCGGCGTGGCCGAGGCCGCTGCGCGGACGCTCTTCGCGCCTGACAAGCGGCACAATCGCTCGAAAAGCGAGTGCAGGGCCTAGGAAAACCTGAATGCGCGCGGCGTGAAACACCACCATCAGGCCGCCTCGGCGGCGCCTGCCTGCAACGCGCCGATGCGCCGGATGGTGCCGCCGCCGAGCACCTGCGCACGCGGGCCGTCATCGGCGTAGATCACGCAGGCCTGCCCCGGCGAGACGCCGTCCTCGGGGGCGACCAGCTCGACCTCGACGCAGGCCTCGGCCGCGTTCCACGACAGGCGCGCGGGCCGCGGCTCGCGGGTCGAGCGCACGCGCACCGCCACGGGGCGCTCGGTGATGTCCTCCGGCGCGCCGTCCCCGAGCCAGTTGAGGTCGGTCAGGCGGATGCGCCGGGTGGCGAGCGCCGCACGGGGCCCGACCACGACGCGGGCGGTCTCGGGCTCCAGCCGCACCACGTAGAGCGGCTCGCCGACGGAGAGCTTGAGGCCGCGGCGCTGGCCCACCGTGAAGTGGACGATGCCCTCGTGATGCCCAAGCCGGCGGCCGTCGAGATCGACGATCTCGCCGGGCCGGGCGGCCTCGGGCCTCAGCTTGGCGATGATGTCGGCGTAGCCGCCCTGCGGCACGAAGCAGATGTCCTGGCTGTCGGCCTTGTCGGCGACGGCGAGGCCGAGTTCGCGGGCGAGCGCCCGGGTCTCGTCCTTGGGCCGCTCACCCAAGGGGAAGCGCAGGTAGGCGAGCTGCTCCGGCGTCGTGGCATAGAGGAAGTAGCTCTGGTCGCGGCCCGGATCGAGGGCGCGGTAGAGCGCCCGCCCGCCCCCCGGCCGCGCACGGCTCGCCACGTAGTGGCCGGTCGCCCGCGCCTCGGCGCCGCGCTCGCGGGCGCGCCCGAGCAGGTCGCGGAACTTGACCGAGCGGTTGCACTCGCCGCACGGAATCGGCGTTTCGCCCGAGAGGTAGCTCTCGGCGAAGCGGTCGATGACCGATTCGCGGAAGCGGTCCTCGTAGTCGAGGACGTAATGGGGGATGCCCAGCGTCTCGGCCACGTTGCGTGCGTCGTGGATGTCGCGGCCGGCGCAGCAGGCGCCCTTGCGGTGGGTCGCCGCGCCGTGGTCGTAGAGCTGGAGCGTGACGCCGACGACGTCGTAGCCCTCGCGCTTCAGCAGCGCCGCGACGACCGATGAATCGACGCCACCCGACATCGCGACGACAACGCGCGTCGCGGCAGGCTCCTTGTCGATGTCGAGGCTGTTGGGCAT
>JAGTAM010000510.1 GCA_023422485.1 Pseudomonadota bacterium
CCGGGCGCCGGGCCGACCCGGTGCCGGTCGCAGCTACCGACCCGCTCTACTTCCTCTACACCTCGGGCACGACCGGGCGCCCCAAGGGCGTGGTGCGCGACAGCGGCGGCTACTGCGTCGCGCTGACATGGTCGATGGCCAACCTCTACGGCGTCGCGCCCGGCGAGGTCTATTTCTGCGCCTCCGACATCGGCTGGGTGGTGGGCCATTCCTACATCGTCTACGCGCCGCTGCTGCACGGCTGCACGACGGTGCTCTACGAAGGCAAGCCGGTCGGCACGCCGGATGCCGGCGCCTTCTGGCGGGTCGCGGCCGAGCACGGTGTCTGCACCCTGTTCACTGCGCCGACGGCCCTGCGCGCGATCAAGAAGGAGGATCCGCGAGCCGAGCAGATTGGCGGCTACGATCTGTCGAAGTTCCGCGCGCTGTTCCTGGCCGGCGAGCGGGCCGACCCGGATTCGGTGGCCTGGGCCGAGCGGGCGCTGGAGCGGCCGGTGATCGACCATTGGTGGCAGACCGAGACCGGCTGGGCGATCGCCGGCAACCCGATCGGGATCGAGCGGTTGCCGGTGAAGTACGGCTCCACCGCCAAGCCGATGCCGGGCTACGACCTCCACGTGCTCGACGAATCCGGCCAGCCGGTTCCTCCCGGCACGATGGGCACCATCGCCCTCAAGCTCCCGCTGCCGCCGGGCTGCCTGCCGACCCTGTGGGGCTCGGACGCGCGCTTCCGCCAGAGCTATCTCTCGACCTTCCCCGGCTTCTACGACACCTCGGATGCGGGGGTGGTGGACGCGGACGGCTACGTCACGGTGCTCGGCCGGACCGACGACATCATCAACGTCGCCGGCCATCGCCTCTCCACCGGCGGCATGGAAGCGGTGCTGGCCTCGCATCCGGACGTCGCCGAATGCGCGGTGATCGGCATCCGCGATTCATTGAAGGGCGAGGCGCCCTGCGGCTTCGTGGTGCTCAAGGCCGGTGTCGCCAAGGACCCGGAGACGATCGAGCGCGAGCTGGTCGCCCGCATCCGTGAGGAGATCGGCCCCGTGGCCGCCTTCAAGCTGGCTCTGACCGTGGGGCGCCTGCCGAAGACGCGCTCCGGGAAGATCCTGCGCGGCACGATGAAGCGTATCGCCGACGGCGAGGAATTTTCGATGCCGCCGACCATCGAGGACCCGACCGCCCTGCAGGAGATCGGCGACAGCTTGAAGGCGCGCGGCATCGGAGGGTAGAGCCGCGCTCCGTCCTGCGGATTGCACGTCCCGGTTCAGTTCCGCACGGACAGGTTCAGGGACAGGATGTGATCCACCTCCGTGCCGCCGGCCGACGCCCGCGCAGTCTGGTTCATGTAGCCGACCTCGACGGTCGATTCCCCGCCGATCGGGACTTCGAGCCCGACGAAGGTGCGGACGCGATCGAAGCCGGCGCGGGTGCCCCAGTCGGTGTCGTTCAGCGCCACGAACGCCTCCACCCAGCCGACCGCCGAGACGCTGTCCTACTCCTGCGTCAGCGGTTTGGTGAACCGCAGGTTCTCGCGCAGGCGGAAGCCCACGTCCCGCCCGGCGGATTGCCAGCGCTGCTCGAAGCGGGTGCGGGACGAGACCTTCACGCCGGAGATCTCGCCGATCTTCCAGTTGATCTCCTGGAAGCTGCGATCCTCGAACCGCGCGGGGGCCGTCCCGCCGCGGTTCTCGACATAGGCGTAGCCCTGGTAGAGCGTGAGCCTGTCATTGACCTTCCAGCCGATCGCCGGGCGCAGGATCAACTGATCGAGCTGAGAGATGCCGTTGCCGAAGCGCGGCTGGACCTCGACGAAGAAGGCCAGATCCCCGACTGATCCGAACAGGGTGGTGTTGATCCAGAGCTGTCCGTCCTGAACCGTCTCGGAGGCGGCCCGCCCTCCCGACACGGCAAGGCACAGGGTAGCCAGGAGGAGACGTGCGCGTCCGATCACGATCCATTCCCCCGCGGCACCGGCCCATCGCCGGCCGCCGACCCTGTCCGAGAGGGATTTGTCCGCGCCGGAGACGAATCGTCAAGCTTGTCACGGAGGCGCGCTTCAGGCCCGGTTCTCGGCCCTGAACCGGGCTGCCGCGGCGAGCAGGCGGTAGAGCACGACCGCGTTGAGCCCGTGCCAGAGGAAATGCGTGCCGAGCGGCAGATGGGTGCAGACGCTCACATCGGCCGTGCGGAAGGCGAGCGAGACGAGGAAGATTCCGGCGGTGGCGAGCACGGAGCGAGCGGTGGCGGGCGACCGCCTCAGGAGCGCGAGGCCGACGCCGAGGAGCGCCAGGATCGCCGGAGCGTAGTCGATCGAACCGTTGGTGAGGGTCGAGACCGAGCGCCCGGTCAGCGCATCGAGGGCCGGCGTCAGGCCGAAGCTCAGGGCGGCGAAGCCCAGCGTGAGGGCGGTCGCCGCCGGTGGCCGGAGGCCGAAGAAGCGGACCATCGCCAGCGCGAAGTAGCCGTAGATGAAGACGGCGATGGGGATCACGGCGGCCAGCATCGACCAGCGGTTCGCCAGGGTGGGAAACAGGAACGAGCCGATCCCCACCAGGAAGATCACGGCGGCGAGCGCCAGAACCGGGCCGTCGCCGCGGGCGCGCCGCGCCGCGAGCCCGGCCGCGATGAGGAAGGCAGCGTTCGTCAGGGCATTGACCGGCTCGGCCCAGAAGCCGGCATCGCCGCGCTCGCAATAGGCCCGCACCGGTTCGAACCACGATGCGTCCAAAGTCTTCTCCTCTGGCCTGCAAGCGCCATCGGTCGCTTCCGCGACCCCGGGCTTTTTTGCTCCGCTCGATACCCCGGAACGACCGAGGCCCACTCCGCGGGGCGCTCTTCGCGCCCGACAGGCGGCCCCCGCCTTGCCAGGGGCGCGCGAAGGCCCGATGACGGGAGCCCCTCCGGCCGAGCCTCCTCCGAGCCCCATGCGGATCACCACCTGGAACGTCAATTCGATCAAGCAGCGGGTCGGCCACCTGCTGGGCTTCCTCGACGAGGCGAGGCCCGACGTCGTCTGCCTGCAGGAGCTGAAATGCCAGGACGCGGCCTTCCCCCGCGCGGAGATCGAGGCGGCGGGCTACGCGGTCGAGACGCTGGGGCAGAAGGCCTATAACGGCGTCGCCCTTCTGGTGCGTGCGCCGCTCCAGTACACCCAATTGCTGCGCGGCTTGCCGGGCGACGCCGACGACGAGCAGGCGCGCTACATCGAGGCGCTGGTGCACGGCGAGGGCACGGCGCCGGTGCGGATCGCCTCGATCTACCTGCCGAACGGCAACCCGGCGCCGGGGCCGAAATACGCCTACAAGCTCGCCTTCATGGCCCGCCTGTGGACGCATGCCCGCGCCCTGATGGCGACCGAGGAAGCGCTGGTGCTGGCGGGCGACTTCAACGTCATCCCCGAGCCCGAGGACGCCGCCGACCCGGCCGCCTGGACGCAGGACGCGCTGTTCCTGCCCGAGACCCGCCGCGCTTTCCGCGCGCTGCTCGCCGAAGGATTCACCGACGGCCTGCGAGCCTGCGAGCCGAGCGCCGGGCTCTACACCTTCTGGGATTATCAGGCCGGCTGCTGGCCGCGGAACCAGGGCATCCGCATCGACCACCTGCTGCTCTCGCCGCAAGCCGCAGATCGCCTCGTCTCGGCCTCTGTGCAGCGGCACTTGCGCGGGCTGGAGAAGCCGTCCGACCACGTGCCGGTGACGGTGGAGTTGAGTGACGGCTGATCGGCCGCATTTTCCTCCCCCCGCAGAGGGGGGAGGGTTCATGACGGCTACCGCCGCCGCCGCGTCGAGCCCGTGGGCAGCGACTGTGCCTGCGCCATCGCGTCGGCCCGGTCGGCCTCGCTCGCCGAGGCCCAGGCCTTGTCGTAGAGGTTGACGATCCAGGTATCCGCCGTGCCCTGCGCGCCGGTGCGGGCGATGGCGAGCCAGGTCAGGCCTTTCACGGTCTGGCGCTGGACGCCGGCGCCGTTGACGAGCATGTCACCGAGCAGCGCCTGCGCCGGGCGGTGGCCCTTCTCCGCGGCGAGGTTGAACCAGCGCGCGGCCTTGCGCGGATCCTGCTCGACGCCGGTGCCGTCGAGATAGAGCCGGGCGAGATTGTACTGCGCGTTGGGATCGCCGAAATACGACGCCGCGTAATTGAACATGTCGTAGGCGCGCTCGGCGTTCGGGCGCACGTAGGTGCCCTTGATCCCCTCCAGGAAGTAGGTGCCGAGCGCGTTGAAGGCGCTCGCCACCACGCCGGAATTCGGGGTGTCGGGCGAGTCGTCGGTGTTGTCGTCGGCGATGCGCGAAAAGTATTCGAACGCCTTCAGGTCGTCGTGGGGCACGCCGTCGCCGTCCGCGTACATGCGGCCGAGCTTCCACAGCGCCAGGGTCTGGCCCTGGTCGGCGGCGTATTCGAGGGCGCGCACGGCGCCCTGCTTGTCGCCCGCGTTGTAGTCGCGCACGCCCGACCGCAGGGCATCGCGGCCCGAGCGGTACCCCTTCTCGGGGACCGGCGTGCGGGCCGTCGCGTCGAGGGCCGTGCCGGGATCGACCGCGGCGACCGCCAGCGCGAACCCCAAAAATCCAGCGAGCAGACCCGCGCGGAGCCGACCAAGATCGACCCCGGCCGGCCGCGCGGGCCGGAGAGGGACGGTCCTAGATATCGGCATAGCTCTGCGTCTCCCTGGCGCCGCCCGGATGGGTCACGGCGCCGTTCACCGCAGGCCCGACGGTCTGCGCATATTTCCAGAGGTAGCCGGAGGTCGCGGCATTGCCTCGCGGCGTCCAGGCGGCCCGGCGCTGGGCCAGCTCCTCGTCGGAGAGCGCCACGTCGAGCGTTCCCTTGATCGCGTCCAGCGTGATGATGTCGCCGTCGCGCAGGAGCCCGATCGGGCCGCCGATGGCGGCCTCGGGGCCGACATGGCCGACGCAGAAGCCGCGGGTCGCGCCGGAGAAGCGCCCGTCGGTGATGAGGGCCACCTTGTCGCCCATGCCCTGGCCGTAGAGGGCGGCGGTGGTCGAGAGCATCTCGCGCATGCCGGGGCCTCCCTTCGGGCCCTCGTAGCGGATGACCAGAACTTCGCCGGGCTTGTAGGTGCGGTTCTGCACCGCCTCGAAACAGGCCTCCTCACCGTCGAAGACCCGGGCCGGGCCGGTGAAAACCTGACTCGACGCGGGCATGCCGGCGACCTTCACGATGGCGCCCTCGGGGGCGAGGTTGCCCTTGAGACCGACCACGCCGCCGGTGACGGTGATCGGCTGGTCGGCCGGGCGCACCACGTCCTGATCCGGATTCCAGGCGACCTTGGCGAGGTTTTCGGCAATCGTCCGGCCGGTCACGGTGAGGCAGCCGCCGTGGAGATAGCCGTGGTCGAGCAGCGTCTTCATCAGGAGCGGGATGCCGCCGACCTCGAACATGTCCTTGGCGACGTAGCGTCCCCCCGGCTTCAGGTCGGCGATGTAGGGCGTCTTGCGGAAGATCTCGGCGACGTCGAACAGGGTGAACTCGATGCCGCACTCGTGCGCGATCGCCGGCAGGTGCAGCGCCGCATTGGTCGAGCCGCCCGAGGCCGCCACCGTGGCGGCGGCGTTCTCGAGAGCCTTGCGGGTGACGATGTCGCGCGGGCGGATGTTTTTCGCGATCAGCTCCATGACCTTCTCGCCGGCCGCCGCGCAGAATTGGTCGCGGATCTCGTAGGGCGCGGGGGCGCCGGCCGAGTAGGGCAGCGCGAGGCCGATCGCCTCGGAGACGGTGGCCATGGTGTTGGCGGTGAACTGGGCGCCGCAGGCACCGGCCGAGGGGCAGGCGACCCGCTCCAGCTCGTCGAGGTCGTCGAGGCTCATGTCGCCGACGGCGACCTTGCCCACCGCCTCGAACAGGTCCTGCACCGTCACCGGCCGGCCGCGGAAGGAGCCCGGCAGGATCGAGCCGCCGTAGATGAAGATCGAGGGCACGTTGAGGCGCACCATGGCCATCATCATGCCCGGCAAGGACTTGTCGCAGCCGGCCAGGCCGACGAGGGCATCGTAGGAATGGCCGCGGATCGTCAGCTCGACCGAGTCGGCGATGACCTCGCGCGAGGGCAGCGAGGCGCGCATGCCGCCATGGCCCATGGCGATGCCGTCGGTGACGGTGATGGTGCAGAACTCGCGCGGCGTGCCCTTGGCGGCGGCGACGCCCTTCTTCACGGCCTGGGCC
>JAGTAM010000585.1 GCA_023422485.1 Pseudomonadota bacterium
CTGCCATGGGCTTTCTCGCCGACGCCCTCTCGCGGGTGAAGCCGTCCGCGACCATCGCGATGACCCAGAAGGCGCGTGAGCTGAAAGCCTCCGGCGTCGACGTCATCAGCCTCTCGGTCGGCGAGCCGGATTTCGACACGCCCGACCACATCAAGGAGGCGGCGATCGACGCGATCCGCCGCGGCGAGACCAAGTACCCGCCGGTCTCCGGCATCAACCCGCTGCGCGAGGCGATCGTCAAGAAGTTCAAGCGCGAGAACGGGCTCGACTACAAGGTCTCGCAGACCATCGTCGGCACCGGCGGCAAGCACGTCATCTACAATGCGCTGCTGGCGACCCTGAACCCCGGCGACGAGGTGGTGATCCCCCGCCCCTACTGGGTGTCCTACCCGGAGATGGTCATCCTGTGCGGCGGCACTCCGGTCTTCGCCGACACCGACATGGCGCACGACTTCAAGCTCCAGCCGGAGGATCTCGAGCGGGTCATCACGCCGAAGACCAAGTGGATCATCCTCAACTCGCCGTCGAACCCCTCGGGGGCCGCCTACACCCGCGACGAGATGAAGAAGATCACCGACGTGCTGATGCGCCATCCGCAGGTCTGGGTGCTCACCGACGACATGTACGAGCACCTGACCTACGGCGACTTCGAGTTCGTCACTCCGGCCCAGGTCGAGCCCGGCCTCTACGAGCGCACGCTCACCATGAACGGCGTCTCGAAGGCCTACGCCATGACCGGCTGGCGCATCGGCTACGCCGCCGGACCGGAACAGCTCATCAAGGCGATGGACTTCGTGCAGGGCCAGCAGACCTCGGGCGCCTCCTCGATCTCGCAATGGGCGGCGGTGGCCGCGCTCGACGGCACGCAGGAGCACCTTGCCCGCTTCAAGGCGGCGTTCCAGGAGCGGCGCGACCTCGTGGTCTCGATGCTGAACCAGTCGAACGGGCTGAAATGCCCGGTGCCGGAGGGCGCGTTCTACGTCTATCCGTCCTGCGCCGATCTGATCGGCAAGACCACCGAGACCGGCAAGACCATCGCCACGGACGAGGACTTCGTCACCGAACTGCTCCAGGCCGAGGGCGTTGCGGCGGTTCACGGCTCGGCCTTCGGCCTCGGCCCGAACTTGCGCATCTCCTACGCAACCTCCAACACGACGCTTGAGGAGGCCTGCCGGCGTATCCAGCGCTTCTGCGGCTCGCTGCGGTAAGCGGCACTTCGGCCCTGCATCGCCGGAAGGGCAGCGGCGTCACGGCGCGGTTGCCCACGGCGGCGCAGACCTCTACATCGGCCCTCCCCGCGGCCGATGCGCCTGATGGTTTCGCGAGCCCTCTCGGGCCTGCGTGGCGGCGGGGCCGGCAGTGACGGGGCGGTGCGGACCAGTTCTCTGCGCCGTTCCTGTGACGCTCAGTGGGCCGAGCGGCTGCCGGCGTGTCGGAAGCGCGGGGAACAGGAACCGCGATTTCGGCGCATGGCCCACCCGATTCCCGACCTCGCCGATCCGGGCTCCAGCCCGGATCGGGCACGGTGTTCCCGGGATGGCGCAAGAGCCGTTAACGGTCTTTCGCAACGGAAAACCAACCAGATACCTGCAACCATTCTGCGCTTTGTCTCAGAAAGGTTGCACCATGTCTCATTCCGGTAGAGCCCGCGTTTCCGCTCGCCAGTACCTGCCGGAATCAAAGCTGGAAGACCTCGCCAACAGCCTGCGGCGGCTGGCCAACCACCGCGGCCTCGTTCGCAGCGAGATCGCCAGCCCGATGCTGCTGCGCCTTCTGCCGCCGCCGCGGCGCGCCGAAGAGAAGAAGTACGAGGCCGACCTGCGCCAGCGCCTCGCCGACGCCAATCTCGACGGGGCACGCCTTGCTTATCTGACGGCCGATGCCGAGCGCGAGATCGCAATCGCCCATACTCGCCTGTCGGGCTGAAACGGCCTCGATGCGTCCGGCGCCCTCCGGCGTCGCGCGATCCCACCGATGGAGCGCAGGGCGAAACCCCGCCCAGCGCAGCCCGGACGCAGGTAGCCGAGATCGGAGCGAGAGGCCTGATCGGATGTCCGAGGTCGACAGCGAAACTTTGCTGGAATGCGGCGTGCTGACCGGCCTCGTGATCCGCCCCCCCGAGGACGTCCCTGAGGACGGGGCGGAGGCTGGGAAACCGGATGGAGCCGGTCTCTTGGCCGGGATCTCACAAGAACTCAGGCGACCTCGACCCGTCCGTCGAGGCCGACGACGCGGCCCAGCCCGCGCACGCGGCTCAGCAGCCGCTCGCCGTTGAGATCGGCCCAGTCGGCGGGCAGGCGCAGCACCACCTTGCCGTCCTCTACCGCCACCGGCATCCGCTTGAGCGGCCCGGCCATGCCGGCCGAGACCGGGAAGGCGACGCGCATCAGTGCGCCGACGAGGCGGGCGCGGTCGAACAGGCGCGGACCGGCGAGCATGCGCAGGGTCGGGCTGGCCTTCTCCGGAGCCACGCCCTCGTGGCGGAAATAGCCCGACAGCGCGAGGTAGGCGCGGCCGGGATGGTCGATACCGGCGAAGGCGGCGTTGGCGAGCACGTTGAGGCTCTGCTCACCACGGTAATCGGGATGGGCTCGCCAGCCGATATCCGAGAGCAGGCAGGCGGCGTGGCGCAAACGGCGCTCACCCGCGGTCTCCGGGCCGTCGAGGCTGGCGATGAAGTGGTCGGTCCAGTCGCGCAACTCCTCGCCGTGGCTGGGGGATCGGGCGCGCTGCAGGTTCAGCTCCTGGGCCGAGGCGATCAGCGGATCGGTGAGGCGCGTCTCGCGGTCGAGCTGTTCGAACAGCAGGCCCTCGCGCACGCCGAAGGCGGAGATCGCGATCTCCCGGGGCCGGCCCAGCCGGATAATCTCTTCGAGCACCACGGCGCCGAAGGCGAGCAGCGGCCGGCGCGCCTCGGAGATCGTCTCGACCTCCTGCAGTGTGGCGGCGTCGCTCGCCTCGACCATTTCGAGGAAGCTCAACTCGTCCGAAGGCTCGACCGCGTAGCCGTGCATGACGTGAAGCGGATAGTCGCGGGCCGCTTGATGCAGGCGGGCGAGCGCCCGCCATGTGCCGCCGACTGCGTAGAAGGTGCGCCCGCGCAGGGTGGCGAGCTGCGGCTCGGCCTTCTTCAGATGCTCGCGGGCGATCTTGCGCGCCTTCTTGAGCGAGCCTTCCGAGAGATCCTGAAGCGCCAGCCCGCCGAGCGGCATGGTCACGCCCTGGCCGACCGTGGTGCCGTTGACGTCCACGAGTTCGAGCGAGCCGCCGCCGAGATCGCCGACCACACCGTCGGGAGCGTAGAAGCCGGAGACGACGCCGAGCGCCGACAGCTCCGCCTCGCGCCGGCCGGACAGAAGCTGGATCTCCTGGCCGAGCGCCTCGCGCGCCGCCTCCAGGAAGGCCGGTCCGTTGGCGGCATCCCGCGCCGCGGCGGTGGCCAGGACGAAGATCCGCGAGACCCGCATCGTGTCGCACAGGACGCGGAAGCGGCGGAGCGCGGTGAGCGCCCGCTGCACCGAATCCTCGTTGAGCCGGCCGGTGGAGAAGACGCTACGGCCGAGACCGCACAGGACCTTCTCGTTGTAGAGCGGCGTCGAGGCGCGCTGGAGCCCGTCATAGGCGACGAGCCGCACCGAGTTCGAGCCGATATCGATGATCGCGACAGGTTCGAACGTCATGCCAGTCATCATCGGGGCCGGCCGTTCAGCGGAGTGGGCGAGCGTCAGGTGAGGACGTGTCGGACCCATGCAGCCCCTCTCAGGGAGGTGCCCCCGGATGAGAGCACGATGGTGCCGGGCCGGAAACCGGCCGAACACTCACGATAGGACCGGGCCGGATACCGGCCCGGCGCAAGCCGTGGTCAGGACCGCTGGGCACGGCGGCTGAGCGCCCGCGGGCTCGACTTCTTCGATGACTTGCCGCGCCCGGACAGGCTCGGATTCGTCATGAAGTACTTGTGCGCATTGAACGGCTCCTCCCCTTCCGCGGGGCTGATCCGCTCGCTCGCACCCGATGCCAGTACACGCCAGCTCTGCCGGTTGTCGAGGAGGTTGGCCAGCATGATCTGGTCGAGCACCTGCTGATGCACAGTCGGGTTGGTGATCGGAAGCAGCGCCTCGACCCGCCGGTCGAGGTTGCGCTGCATCAGGTCGGCCGAGGAAATGTAGACGGTGGCCTTCGGGTGCGGCAGCCCGGCGCCGTTGCCGAAGGCGTAGACGCGCTCGTGCTCGAGGAAGCGCCCGACGATCGACTTCACCCGGATCGTGTCCGACAGGCCCGGAATACCCGGCCGCAGGCAGCAGATGCCGCGCACGATGCAGTCGATCTGCACGCCCTCCTGGCTCGCGTCGTAGAGCGCATCGATGATCTGGGGATCGACCAGCGAGTTGCACTTGATCCAGATCGCCGCCGGGCGCCCGGCCCGGGCGTGGGCGATCTCCTCCTCGATGTGCTGCAAGAGGCGCGGCTTCAGGGTCAGCGGCGAGACCGCCATACGCTCCAGCTCCGCCGGCTCGGCATAGCCGGTGACGAAGTTGAAGATGCGCGAGACGTCCCGGGCGATGGCCGGGTCGGCGGTGAAGAAGGAAAGGTCGGTGTAGATCCGCGCGGTGATCGGGTGATAGTTGCCGGTGCCGAGATGGCAGTAGGTGACGAGGCGGTCGCCCTCGCGGCGCACCACCATCGACAGCTTGGCGTGGGTCTTCAGCTCGACGAAGCCGAACACCACCTGCGCGCCCGCCTTCTCGAGATTGCGCGCCCAGCGAATGTTGGCCTCCTCGTCGAACCGGGCCTTCAGTTCGACGAGTGCTGTCACCGACTTGCCGGCCTCCGCAGCTTCCGCCAACGCGGCGACGATCGGCGAGTTGGACGAGGTGCGGTAGAGCGTCTGCTTGATCGCCACCACGTTCGGGTCGCGGGCGGCCTGGGCCAGGAACTGCACCACCGAATCGAACGACTCGTAGGGGTGGTGGACGATGAAGTCCTTCTGCCGGATCGCAGCGAAGACGTCGCCGCCGGATTCGCGGATCCGCTCGGGGAAGCGCGGATTGTAGGGCTTGAACTTGAGGTCGGGCCGGTCGATCCCGACGATCTGCGACAGCTCGTTGAGCGCCAGCATGCCCTCGACCACGAAGATCGAATCGGGTGCGATCTCCAGCTCGTCGGCGACGAAGGCGCGCAGTTCCTCCGTCATGCCCGCCTCGATCTCCAGGCGGATGACGACGCCGCGGCGCCGGCGCTTGATCGCCGATTCGAAGTGCAGGACGAGGTCTTCCGCCTCCTCCTCGATCTCGAGATCGGAATCGCGCACGACGCGGAATGCGCCCTGCCCTTTGAGCGAGTAGCCGGGAAAGAGCCGGCTCGCGTATTTCGCGATCACCTGCTCGATGGCGATGAAGCGGGCGGTGCCGTCGCCGGCGACGTCGGGCAGGCGCACGAAGCGGTCGAGCAGGGAGGGCAGGCGGATCAGCGCGCGCAGGGTGCGCCCGTCGCGCGGCCGCACCATCATCAGCGCGACGGTGAAGCCGAGATTGGGGATGAACGGGAAGGGATGCGCCGGGTCGATGGCGAGCGGCGTCAGCACCGGGAAGATGTAGGACAGGAAGTAGTCGTCGAGCCAAGTGAGGTGCTCGTCCGAGAGTTCGGCCGGCTCGGCGAGGTGGATGCCGTTGGCGTTCAGTTCCTCCCGTAGCGCCCGCCAGCGCTCCTGCTGGTCGAGGGCCAGCCGCGAGACCTCGCTGCCGATGCGCGACAATTGCTCCGTGGGGGTCAGGCCGTCCTGCGAGGGCACGACGAGGCCGGCACGGACCTGATCGTGCAGGCCGGCCACGCGCACCATGAAGAATTCGTCGAGGTTGTTGGCCGAAATCGAGAGGAAGCGCAGCTGCTCCAGCAGCGGATGGTTCGGATTGGCGGATTCCTCCAGCACCCGGCGGTTGAACTGAAGCCAGGACAATTCGCGGTTCACGAAGCGCTCGGGCGAGTGGCGCAGCGAGCGGCCAGCCTCCAGCACCGGCTCGCGGGCGGCCTCGGCCGCAGCACCCTCCCGCTCCGCATCGGGTTCGGCCGCTTTCTCGGCGGCCTTCTCAGCGGCGAGGATGCGGGCGGCGCGGGCGGTGCGGGCGCGGGCGGACTCGCTGCGCACGCCCCGCTCGGTCGCAAGACTCGTCTCCTCGGCCTCGGTCGTCTCCGCGTCCCGGGCGACGGCATCCGACTCCACTTCCGACAACGCGCTGGCTCCCTTCCGCTTCGATCCGGCCCGGCTCAAGGTTCTCGTGGTCACGCGCACACTTTCAATGAACCGGCATCCGCTTCATCGGCAAGCGCTCTAGCACGGGGCGACCGGACCTGTTTGACGGTTTGATGACAACGCCCGGAGGTTCACGACGCTCCTGAATCGGAGCCAGCCTCGCCCGCCTCGTCCCCCTCCTCCGCCTCCTCGTCGGACGCCCCACCGCTCCCGGCGGCCTCCATCCGGTCGAGGACGGCGAGCGCCAGCGGACGGGTGATGCGGCGGCGGCGGCCGAGCGCATCGCGGTCGAGCTCGGCCACGACCTCGCGGACACGGGCCAGCGAGCGGTCGATGCGCAGGGCCAGGGCATCGACCACCGAGGTATCGATGCCGAGTTGCCGGTCGGCGAACAGCTTGACGATGACCGCCTTGAGGAGGGCATCGTCCGGCGGGCCGATCTCGGCGCCGGGCGCGAGCCGCAGCCGCGAGCGCAGGTCGGCGACCCGCAGGCCGAAGCCGTCCACCGGGCCGCAGGCCGTGAGCAGCACCGGGAAACGGCGCTCGCGGGCGAGGTTGAGCAGGTGGAACAGGGCCGCCTCGTCGCGGCCGGCCTCGCGGTCGACGTCCTCGATCACGAGGGCGCCGTTGGAGATCAGGTGGGACACCTGCTCCATCGAGACGTCCGCGGCGGTGACGGTCCAGGCCTGTGCCCGCGTCGCCCAGATCGAGGCGAGATGGCTCTTGCCGCTGCCGGGCGGGCCGCGCAGCAGGAACACGGTGTCCGGCCAATCGGGCCAGGCCTCGATCAGGGCATAGGCCTCCTCATTCGAGGGGCTGACCAGAAAGTCCTCGGCGCCGTAGCGGGGATCGAGCGGCAGGTCGAAGGCGAGCTGCTTGGGGGGAGCGGTGTCGCGCATGGGGCTCAGCATATACGGAGAGGCGCTGCCGCGTCCCCGGGGATCGGAGCGGGGTCGTTTCAGGCACGCGGAGGCGGCATGGCGATGACGGCCGCCCCGGCCTCCCGGATCGCCCGGTCGACGATCTCGGCCGCGCCGGTCGATTCACTCGCCCGAGAGAAGATGAGCTCGGCGATGCCGGGATTGCCGCTGCTGCGGGCGACGCAGCCGAGCCAGTAATCCAGTTCGAACTCCCCGCCCTCCGCGGTCATGATCCGCTCGACGAGTTCCACCATCTCGTCCCGGTCGAGATCGCCGCAGACGCGGTCGGGCGAAAGCAGGTGCCGCTTGGCGAAGCTGTCCGGATCGACCGATCCGAAGGCCCCGTCGAGATCGGCGGCGTCGACCGTCACGCCCACGATCCGGGAGAACTCCTCCAGCGCCTCGCGGGTCGGCTGCCCCGCCTCGTGCCGGGCGTAGAGCTCCCTCGCGGCACGGACCGCGCGCCTCAGACGCAGGGCGTCGGGAAAGGGGTCTGCCAATTCGGGACGCATCGTTCGCTCTCGCCTCAGGAACGGTTCGGCTCGGATCGGAGGTGGCCTTACTTGTCCCGGTCCATGATCAGAACGGGCTCCTCGCCGCGATAGAGCCGGCTCTCGAGATACCGCTCGATGCCGAAGCGCACGACGACGCCGATGGAGGCGGCGACCGGCACGGCGAGCAGCAGCCCGAGGAAGCCGAACAGTGAGCCGAAGGCCAGCAGCGCGAACATCAGCCAGACCGGATGCAGGCCGACCGAATCACCCACGAGCTTGGGCGAGATCACGTTGCCTTCGAGGAACTGCCCGACGAGTAACACGCCGATGGTCAGCCCGATATGCAGCCAGTCGCCCGAGGGCCACCACTGCACCAGGGCCACGCCGACGGAGAGCAGGAAGCCGGTGAGCGTGCCGACATAGGGGATGAAGGTGAGAAACCCCGAGATCATCCCGATCAATACGCCGAAGTTCAGCCCGACGAGGAAC
>JAGTAM010000614.1 GCA_023422485.1 Pseudomonadota bacterium
CCCTACCGCTTCGACGCGACCCTGGTGAACTGCCCCAACCGCGGCATGACCGGCTACAACTGGTCGGGCCAGAACTTCGACTGGAAGCACGCGCCGCAGGAATACGGCGCCATCAGCTTCCACGACGACGACGTGGACGATGCCCGCTGGGTTTCCGACTTCACCTGGAGCGTGCCGGAGACCGGCGTGAAGAGCCGCTTCTACGCCGCCAAGCTGACCACGGCCGAGGGCGACGAGGAGTTCATCCCGTTCTGGGTGGTGCCGCGCATCGGCCAGGAGACCGCCAAGATCGCGGTGATGGTGCCGACCATCAGCTACATGGCCTATGCCAACGAGCACGTCGCCTGCAACGCGGGCGGTGCGGAACTGTTCGTCTACCGCGTGCCGATCATGCAGCAGCAGAACATGTTCCTGTCCGAGCACCGCGAATACGGCGGCTCGATCTACGATACCCACACCGATGGCACCGGCATCTCGATCTCGTCGCGCCTGCGGCCGATCCTGTCGATCCGGCCGAAATACGACCACTTCCTCGCCCAGGCGCCGTGGCAATACCCCGCCGATCTCCATCTGATCTACTGGCTGGAGACGATGGGCTACGAGTACGACGTCTTCACCGACGAGGACATCACCTACGACGGGCTCGCCAGAATCGAGAACTACAACGTCATCATCACCGGCTCGCACCCGGAGCACAATTCCGGCACCCAGCTCGACGCGCTCCACAACTACACCCAGCGCGGCGGCCGGCTGATGTATATGGGCGCCGACGCGTGGTACTGGGTCCACTCGTTCCACCCGGCCTACGAGGACAAGGGCCGCGGCGTCGTCACCGAGATGCGCCGCTGCGAATCCGGCATCCGCACCTGGCGGGCCGATCCGGGCGAGTACTACCACCAGGGCACGGGCGAACTCGGCGGGATGTGGCGCTTCCGCGGGCGCTACCTGCACTCGGTGGCCGGCGTCGGCATGTCGTCGGAAGGCTTCGACGTGTCGAGCTACTTCTCCCGCACACCGGACAGCCTGGACCAGCGCGTCGCCTGGGCGTTCGAGGGCATCGACTACGACGAGAAGCTCGGCAATTTCGGTCTCGTCGGCGGCGGCGCGGCGGGTCTCGAACTCGACATCGTCGACACGATGCTGGGCTCGCCCCCGCACACCCTCACGGTGGCGACCTCGGCCGGGCGGCACACGGAGGCCTACCTCCTCGTCATGGAGGATTTCGGCTTCAACCAGCAGGGCCTCGACGGCACCACCCATCCGCGGGTGCGCGGCGACATCGCCTATCACGAGACCCCGAACGGCGGCGCCTGCTTCGCCTTCTCCTCGATCGCCTATTGCGGCTCGCTGCCGTGGAACAACTGCGACAACAACATCTCGCGGCTGACCAAGAACGTGCTCGACCGCTTCGCGATGGACGGCCCCCTGCCGGCCCCGCCGGACAGCGCGATCAAGCATCGCGGCCGGGCCGATTACGACCCGACCCCGATGGAGCACCGCAGCCGCAAGGAGCGCGGCGAGCCGCTGCCCGCCTGACCTCATGGTCCCCGCCACGGCGGGGATCGCTCCGACGCTCCGCCCATGCCCTCCTCGGGCGGAGCCCCGGTGGCAGCGCCCGTCAGCCCCCGAAGGTGCGCTGCCACCGACCCTTTCCCCCGCCGCTTTCCCGGAAGAGTGAGAGGCGTTCATGGTCCTCGCCGTCGCGTCCGCCGGCTTCGTGCCGGATCGCCCCGATCTCGGCCACCGCGCCGAGGGGCTCGACCTCGCCGACCCCGCCTTCTTCGCCGACAGCCTCGATCCAGGGTCGCCGCGTCTGCTGCCGCCGGCCGCCTACCGCGCGCTCGCCTTCGCCGAACTGGAGGACGACGCGGTCTGGACCCGCTCCTGGCTCGCCATCGGCCTCGGCGCCGAGATCCCGTCGCCCGGCGACCTCCTGCCCTTCACCGCCGGCCATCACGGCCTCCATGTCCAGCGCGAGCCCGACGGCGGTCTCGTCGGGCGCTTCAACAAGGCTCAGCACGGCGGCTGCCGCGCGGTGCCGCTGCAATGCCGCACCGGCACCAAGACCCGCTGCTCCTTCACCGCCTGCGGCTATAGCCGCGACGGGGCCGTGCTGCCGGCGGGCCCCGAGGGGCCGACGCCGGCGATGCACCAGTATCTCGGCCTGCGCCCGGAGCGGCTGCTGCCGGTCGCCGCCCGTGCCTGGGGGCCGTTGGTGCGGATCAACCTCGATCCCGAGGCGACCGCGCCCGCTCTCGCCCCCGAGGGCCTGATGGCGCTGGCCTGCGAGACGCGCTGGGCGGAGTTTTCCGCCAGCTGGAAACTTGCGATGCAGGCCCTGGCCGAGGGCGAGCCCTTGGCGGAAGCTTCGGACAGCCTGCGCCTGACCGGACGCCTCGCGACCGGAGAGGTCGCGACGATCGCCGTCCACTTCCCGAACCTCGTCCTGATCGAGGGGCGGGCCGAGACCTGCGCGGTGATGCTCCAGCCGACGGCGCTGGGGCAGACGCTGCTGCGGATCGGGCTGCTCGGCTCGGGCGAGGCGGTGCCGGCCGCTGCCGCTCCGGGGCGAATGCCTTGGGATGCGTGGCTCGCCGAGATCGCCGCCCGGATGGCGCCGGCCGTCGCCACGCAGGCGGCGCTCACCGGCCCGGAGGCGGACGATCCTCGTCCAACGAACGCAGCCGGTCTCTGGCTGCAGCGAAACATCGCCGCCCGCGTGCTGGCGCGGCCGGCCGCCACGGAGACCCAGCCCCTCTACGCCACGGCCCAGGGCCGCGGCTGCTGATTTTTTGGGAGATGTCGATGAGTCGAGCCCAGCCTCTCGCCCCCGCGCCGGTCCTCGCCGACGGCGTCGCGGCCTTCGAAGCCCACGCCTACGACCGGGCGCTCGCCGTGTTCCGTCCGCTCGCCGAGGCCGGCGATCCGGAGGCGCAGGCGTGGCTCGGCGCGCTCCATGCCGGCGGGACAGGCGTGCCCGCCTCGCTGACCGAGGCCTTCGAATGGTATCGCCGCGCCGCCGAGCAGGGCCACGGCCCGGCCGCGACCAATGTCGGGGCGATGCTGGCCATGGGCCAGGGCGTGGCGCAGGACCGGGCCGAGGGCGCACGCTGGCTGGAACAGGCCGCCGCCGGCGGCGACGTGATGGCCGCCTACAACCTCGCCACCCTGCTGGCGAAGGGCGACGGGTTGCCCGCCGATCCCGCCCGCGCCGCCGCCCTCTACCGCAGGGCGGGGGAAGCCGGGCACTACCCGTCCCTGGCCCGGCTCGGCCATCTCTACGCCCAGGGCATCGGGGTGGAGCGCGACCGGGTCGAGGCCTTCGCCTGGCTCTCGCTCGCCGCCGGGCACGGCGTCGGCACGGCGCTCAACGCGCTGGAGGCGGTGATCAAGGAGATGTCGGCCGAGGAGAAGCGCGAGGGGGCCGCCCGGGCGCAGGCGCGCCGAAGCGAGCCCGGCCGTATCGCCCCGATTCCCGCCTGAGGCAGAGGCTCCGATGACCGCCTACAGCGTGCAGCAGATCAAGTTCGAGTTCATCAGCTATGTGAAGGAGTTCGGCGCCGATTTCTCCGCGTGGTCGGTGGGCGTGGCGGACGACGCGGCCGCCGCGCTGTTTCGCGAATACGGGGTCGATGAGACTCGCGACATCTGGCTGTGGAAGCCGGCGGTCTCGCCCGCCGCCGCCGCGATGGTGCGCGACTGGATCTGCGGGCGCCAGGGCGCCACCGCGCTGGCGGGGGAGGGGCGTCAGGTGTTCCTGTTCCGGCGCGGATCGGCGGCGGCATCCGGCGTCGAGGGGAGGGCCGAGACCCGGTTCGCTAGAGCGCGCGCGTAATGCGGCGTCCGGTCGATGGCCTCTGTCCCGCCGCTCCCGCCATCCCGGGGCCGCGCAGCGGAACCCGGGATCCCCCCGTGATGCCGCGCCGAAGCACGGCATCGAGGCTCGTGATGGATGGCGCGCCTCCGACCCTTCGGAGCAGGGCCCGAACGCTATTGCCGAGGCGGGATCAGGTCCGCAGAACCTTGCCCGGATTGAGCAGGCCGTCCGCGTCGAGGGCCCGCTTCAGACGATGCGCCAGCGCCATCTCCTCGGGCCGGCGGCGGTGCGCCAGCTCGTCGACGCGGTACTGGCCGATGCCGTGCTCGGCGGAGATGCTGCCCGCGAACCGGTCGACCACGTCGTGAACGAGACGGTTGATCGCGGCGCCGTCATGCTCGGGCCCGATCAGCACGTTGTAGTGCAGGTTGCCGTCGCCCATGTGGCCGAACACGTTCGGAACGGTGCCGGGCGCGCCCTCGGCAAGCGCCCGGTCGGCAGCGTCGAGGAAGGCGGGGATCGCCGGGATCGGCACCGAGACATCGTGCTTGACCGACTTGCCCTGGTGCGCCTCGCACTCGGTGATGCGCTCGCGCAAGGACCAGAGGCCGGCGGCCTGCGCCTTCGATTCGGCCAGCACGCCGTCCAGGGCATCGCCCCTTTCCAGAACCTCGCCGAGCGTGCCCTCGACCGCGTCCCGGAGACCCGAGAGGCTCGATCCCGCCTCGAGCAGGATGCACCAGGGCGAGGGGGAGAGCGGGCTCGCCATGCCAGCATGGCGCTCCAGCAGCTCGAAGGAGCAGCGGGAGATCAATTCGAAGGCCTGGATCGTGTCGCCGAGGCCGTCCTGCGCGGCGGCCAGCACCCGCAGCGCCGCTTCCGGATCGGGCACCGCCAGCAGGGCGGTCTCGGTGTGACGCGGACGGGGCACGAGGCGCAGCACCGCGGCGGTGACGATCCCGAGCGTTCCCTCGCTACCGATGAAGAGCTGCTTCCAGTCGTAGCCGGCATTGTCCTTGCGCAGGGCGCGCAGGCCGTCGACCACGCTGCCGTCGGCGAGCACGACTTCGAGACCAAGGACGAGGTTGCGGGTCATGCCGTAGCGCAGCACGTTGATGCCGCCGGAATTGGTGGCGATCATGCCGCCGATCATCGCCGAGCCTTCCGCGGCGTAGCTCACCGGGAACAGCCGCCCGGCGGCCTCCGCCGCCTCTTGCGCCGCCTGGACGACGCAGCCCGCCTCGACTTCCAGGGTGAGGCCGACCGGATCGACCGCGCGGACCGCGTTCATCCGTGCGAGCGAGAGCACGATCTGGCGTCCCGATGCGTCGGGGGTGGCCCCGCCTGCGAGCCCGGTATGGCCGCCCTGGGGCACAAGGGCGACGCCGGCCTCGCGGCACAGGCCGACGACGGCGGCGACCTGCTCCGTGCTCGCCGGCCGCGCGACCGCGGCGGCCCGGCCCGGGAACAGGCGGCGCCAGTCGATGGCGAAGGGGGCGCAATCGGCCTCCTCCGTCAGCAGGCCGCCCGGCCCCAACCGTGCGTCGAGCCGGGCGAGGAAGTCGGAGGGAAGTCCGGTCGCGCTCATGGCTTGGACATGGCTTGCAAAGGATCCTTCAGGCGATTCGCGCCTGGATCAGGCGGGTGCGCACCGTGCCCTCGATGGCGTCGAGTTCGGCGAGGATGCCGGCCCGGTCGGCGGGGGCGGCATCGGCCTCCACCACCACGTAGCCCAACTCGCCCTCGGTCTGAAGGTACTGGGACGCGATGTTGACGTCGCGCCGGGCGAAGGCCTGGTTGATGTGGCCGAGCACGCCGGGGACGTTCCGGTGCACGTGCAGGAAGCGCACGCCGCCCAGCCGCGGCGGGATCTGGACCTGCGGGAAGTTGACGGCACCCAGCGTCGAGCCGGTCTCGACGTAGTCGACGAGCTTGCGCGCGACCTCCGAGCCGATCCGGTCCTGCGCCTCTTCCGTGGAGCCGCCGATATGCGGCGTGAGGATCACGTTCGGGATGCCTTGCAGCGGCGAGACGAAGCGCTCGTCGTTAGAGCGCGGCTCGACGGGGAACACGTCGACCGCCGCACCCCGCAGCCGGCCCTCCCTGAGGGCGGCGGCGAGCGCGTCGAGATCGACCACGGTGCCGCGGCTGTTGTTGATGAGGTAGGCGCCGGGCTTCATCTTCCCGATGCGCTCGGCGCTCATGAGGCCGTGGGTGAGCGGGGTCTCCGGTACGTGCAGGCTCACCACGTCGCTTGCCGCGAGCAGGTCGTCGAGGCTGTCGGCGGGCTCGGTATTGCCGTGGCGCAGCCGGTCGGTGAGATCGAAGAAGATCACCCGCATGCCCATCGCCTCGGCGAGGTTCGAGAGCTGCGCGCCGATATTGCCGTAGCCGACGATGCCCAGCGTCTTGCCGCGGACCTCGTACGAATTCTCAGCCGACTTGTCCCAGCCGCCGGCATGGGCCGCCTCGGAACGGGAGGGGATGCGCCGAAGCAGCATCACGATCTCGCCGATCGTCAGTTCGGCGACGCTGCGGGTGTTCGAGAAGGGCGCGTTGAAGACCGGGATGCCGCGGGCTCGTGCCGCGTCGAGATCGACCTGATTGGTGCCGACGCTGAAACAGCCGACCGCGACGAGGGCCGGGGCGGCGTCGAGCAGGCCCGCCGTCACCTGTGTGCGCGAACGAATGCCGAGGACGTGGGTGCCCGCCAGCGCCTCGGCATCCGCCGAGCCCACCGCTCGCGGCAGGCGCCGCACGTCGCGGATGCCGGCCCGCGCAAGAACTTCCAGCGCCGACGGCGCGATGTTCTCGGCCAGGATGATGTTGACCTGATCCTGAAGCGTGAAGCTGTCTCTGGCCGGCATGGGGTCACCTGCGCCTGTCATCGGGAAGGGCCCGCCATACAGGAATGTTGCGATGCGGCAATCGGGGGCGTCCCGTCTTCGGCGACGATCGGCGCGATTCGTGACGCGGTCTGCCCGGCCTCCTTGTCCGATCCGTCGGCGGCGCGGTCCGGGCTTTCGCCGACACCGCGGGCTGTGGCTAATAACGGCGGCGGAGCGGCCGGCACGGGGGTGAGGCGGCTGCCCGAACCGAAGGGGGCTCCATGGCAATCGTCGGCATCGATCTCGGCACCACGAACTCGGCGGTCGCCGTCTGGACGCCGGAAGGGCCGCGGCTCATCCCCAATGCCCTGGGCGAACCGCTGACGCCCTCCGTGGTCGGCCTCGACGCGGACGGGACGGTGCTGGTCGGCCGCGCGGCGCGGGAGCGGCTCGCCACCGAGCCCGAGCGCACCGTCGCCTCGTTCAAGCGCTGGATGGGCTCCGGCCACGTCACCCGGCTCGGCCGCGGCCAGAGCTTTCGCCCGGAGGAACTGTCGGCCCTGGTGCTGAAGAACCTCAAGGCCGACGCCCAGGCGCATCTCGGCACGGAGGTGACCGAGGCGGTGATCTCGGTGCCGGCCTATTTCAACGACATCC